>JAISDJ010000334.1 GCA_031264865.1 Tannerellaceae bacterium
CCGGATTTTCTCGAAGTACAATTGAAGTCATTCCAAGACTTTCTTCAACTTGATACACCTCCTGAAAAAAGGAAAAAGGAGGGATTATATAAGGTATTTGCAGAAAATTTTCCTATTGCTGATACCCGTAATAACTTTGTGTTAGAGATCTTAGACTATTACATAGATCCTCCTCGATATACTATTGACGAGTGTATTGCACGCGGACTGACTTACAGTGTCCCCTTAAAAGCAAAACTAAAATTATATTGTACAGATCCGGATCATGAAGATTTTGATACGGTAATACAAGACGTATATTTGGGGCCAATTCCTTATATGACTGAAAGAGGAACCTTTGTTATAAACGGAGCAGAACGTGTAGTTGTATCTCAGTTGCATCGTTCGCCGGGGGTATTTTTCGGGCAAAGCATACATGCAAACGGTACAAAATTGTATTCAGCACGTATCATACCGTTTAAAGGTTCATGGATCGAGTTTGCTACAGATATTAACAATGTGATGTATGCTTACATTGACCGTAAAAAGAAATTACCGGTTACTACCCTTTTAAGAGCTATCGGTTTCGAAAGTGATAAAGACATTCTTGAAATCTTTAATCTGGCTGAAGAGGTAAAGGTTACAAAAACTAATTTAAAGAAATTAATCGGGCGTAAATTGGCAGCCCGTGTATTGAAGACCTGGGTTGAAGACTTTGTAGACGAAGATACAGGTGAAGTGGTATCTATTGAACGTAACGATGTTATCATAGATCGTGAATCTGTATTAGATAATGATAATATTGAAGCGATACTTGAATCGGGAACACAAAATATATTATTACATAGAGAAGATCAGAATTTATCCGACTATGCAATTATATACAATACACTCCAAAAAGACCCTAGTAACTCGGAAAAAGAAGCTGTACTATATATCTACAGACAATTAAGAAATGCTGAACCGGCAGATGAAGCGAGCGCCCGTGAAGTCATTACAAACTTATTCTTTTCTGAGAAACGTTACGATTTGGGAGAAGTTGGACGTTACAGGATAAATAAAAAATTAGGTATCACAACTAGTGAAGACATAAAGGTACTTACGAAAGAGGATATCATCGAAATTATCAAGTATTTAATTGAACTGATTAATTCAAAAGCGATAGTTGATGATATCGACCACTTGAGTAATCGCCGTGTACGTACAGTAGGTGAACAATTATACAACCAATTTGGAATAGGCTTGGCTCGCATGTCTCGTACTGTTCGCGAACGTATGAATGTACGCGATAATGAAGTCTTTACTCCAATAGACCTGATTAATGCAAAAACTATTTCTTCCGTTGTAAATTCATTCTTCGGGACAAATGCGTTATCACAGTTTATGGATCAGACAAATCCATTGGCCGAAATTACTCATAAACGCCGTTTGTCGGCGCTCGGGCCGGGTGGTTTGTCAAGAGAACGTGCCGGATTCGAGGTTCGCGACGTTCACTATACACATTATGGCCGTCTTTGTCCGATCGAAACACCGGAAGGACCTAATATCGGTTTGATTTCTTCTCTTTGCGTATATGCTAAGATCAATGACCTTGGATTTATATCTACTCCTTATCGCCGTGTAGAAAACGGTCAAGTAGACTTTTCAAACGAAGGTTTGCAATATTATACGGCGGAAGAAGAAGAGGAATTAACAATAGCGCAAGGTAATGCACCGCTAGATGATGAAGGACGGTTCATACGTGATAGAGTAAAATCAAGATTGGAAGCTGATTTCCCATTAGTTACCCCGGCAGAGGTTGACTTAATGGACGTTTCTCCTACCCAGATTGCTTCTATCGCAGCTTCTTTAATCCCATTTCTTGAACACGATGATGCAAATCGTGCATTGATGGGTTCAAACATGATGCGTCAGGCTGTTCCGTTGTTACGTCCGGATGCTCCTATTGTAGGTACCGGTATTGAAGGATATGTAGCAAGAGATTCGCGTACGCAAATCATTGCAGAAGGTGAAGGTGAAGTCGTATTTGTTGACGCTACCTGTATTAAGATTAAATATGACCGTACAGAAAATGAAGACTTCGTCAGCTTCGAAGATTCGGTTAAAGCATATCATATTCCTAAATGGCGTAAAACCAATCAAAGTACAACGGTAGACTTACGTCCGGTTATAGAACGGGGCGACCGCGTAACATCCGGTCAAATCCTTACGGAAGGGTATTCTACACAAAATGGCGAACTAGCTCTTGGACGTAATGTAAAAGTAGCTTATATGCCTTGGAAGGGTTACAATTATGAAGACGCTATTGTTTTGAACGAACGTATGGTTCGTGAAGACTTTTTCACT
The DNA here is from genome assembly GCA_031264865.1 of Tannerellaceae bacterium. Classification (GTDB taxonomy): domain Bacteria; phylum Bacteroidota; class Bacteroidia; order Bacteroidales; family Tannerellaceae; genus DFXE01. The sequence goes on from JAISDJ010000334.1 coordinate 2,326, forward strand.
TCTGTGCATGTAGACGAGTATATTCTGGAAGTCCGCGAAACAAAACGCGGTATGGAAGAACTTACTTCGGATATACCTAATGTAAGTGAAGAAGCAACAAAAGACTTGGATGAAAGAGGTATTGTTCGTGTAGGAGCTCGTATAGAACCAGGTGATATTCTGATTGGTAAAATTACTCCTAAAGGAGAATCCGATCCTTCCCCGGAAGAAAAATTATTACGTGCTATATTCGGTGATAAAGCCGGTGATGTAAAAGACGCTTCATTGAAAGCTACGCCTTCTTTGCGCGGAGTCGTTATTGAAACAAGTTTATTCTCTAAAGCGATAAAGAAACGTAAATCCAGATTAACGGACAAGGCGATTCTTCCAAAGCTTGATGAAGAATTTGAACAGAAAATGACGAATCTGAAGAGCGTACTTGTTGATAAACTGATGGTGCTTACCAATGGAAAAATATCTCAAGGCGTTAAAGATTATATGAATATAGAAGTAATTCCCAAAGGATCCAAATTTACCCGTAAGGAATTAGAAACATTGGATTATAGTTCAATTCAGGTTAGTAAATGGACAACAGATAATGCGAAAAATGACTTAATTAAAGAGGTTATTCTGAATTATCTGAAAAAATATAAAGAATTAGATGCTGACTTGAAACGCAAGAAGTTTGACCTTACCATTGGAGATGAACTTCCTACCGGTATTGTTCAAATGGCTAAAGTATATATTGCGAAGAAACGTAAGATTCAGGTAGGTGATAAGATGGCCGGACGACATGGCAACAAAGGTATTGTTTCCAAAATTGTACGCCAGGAAGATATGCCTTTCCTTGAAGACGGAACTCCTGTAGATATTTGCTTGAACCCATTAGGTGTACCTTCCCGCATGAACTTAGGACAAATATTTGAAGCCGTATTGGGATGGGCGGGTAGTACATTAGATATTAAGTTTGCTACTCCTATCTTCGATGGTGCTTCAATGGATGACTTAAATGATTGGACAGACAAAGCAAGTATTCCTCGATATGGTAAAACATATCTGTATGATGGTGGAACCGGCGAACGTTTTGACCAACCGGCTACAGTAGGAGTTACTTATTTTTTGAAATTAGGTCATATGGTAGACGACAAGATGCATGCTCGTTCTATTGGTCCGTACTCATTGATCACTCAGCAACCATTAGGTGGTAAAGCGCAATTTGGTGGCCAGCGTTTCGGAGAGATGGAAGTTTGGGCATTAGAGGCATTCGGTGCGGCTCACATATTACAGGAAATACTTACTATCAAGTCTGATGACGTAGTAGGACGTTCAAAAGCTTATGAAGCTATCGTAAAAGGTGATCCGATGCCAAATCCCGGTATCCCGGAATCTTTGAACGTGTTACTTCATGAACTAAGAGGTCTTGGTTTAAGCTTTACATTAGATTAATTCAACACAATATAACTCTTTATAAATTATAATATGGCTTTTAGAAAAGAAAACAAGATAAAGAGTAACTTTTCAAAAATTACAATTGGTTTAGCTTCTCCTGAAGAAATCCTTGAGAATTCAAGTGGTGAAGTTTTAAAACCGGAAACGATCAATTATCGCACTTATAAACCCGAACGTGATGGGTTATTCTGTGAGCGCATTTTCGGCCCTATTAAGGACTATGAATGCCATTGCGGAAAATATAAACGTATCCGTTATAAAGGTATTGTGTGTGATCGTTGTGGTGTAGAAGTTACGGAAAAGAAAGTTCGTCGTGAGCGTATGGGACATATCCATCTGGTAGTTCCAGTGGCTCATATCTGGTACTTCCGTTCTTTGCCTAACAAAATTGGTTATTTATTAGGAATACCAACGAAGAAATTAGATTCTATCATTTATTATGAGAGATATGTTGTTATTCAACCGGGGCCTATTGACACTGTTAGTGAATTAGACCTTTTGTCGGAAGAAGAATATCTCCAGATATTGGATAATTTACCAAAGGAAAATCAATTACTGGAGGACTCCGATCCAAATAAATTTATTGCTAAAATCGGAGCTGAAGCTGTATATGACTTATTGGCACGCCTGGATTTAGATACTCTTTCTTATGATTTGCGCCACCGTGCCAGCACAGATAGTTCACAGCAACGTAAGAATGAAGCGTTAAAACGCCTACAAGTTGTTGAATCGTTCCGTGCTTCCAGAGGAAGGAATAAACCCGAATGGATGGTAATAAAAGTCGTACCGGTTATTCCTCCCGAATTACGTCCGTTGGTTCCTTTGGATGGTGGCCGTTTTGCTACATCGGATTTAAATGATTTATATCGTCGTGTTATTATTCGTAATAATCGTCTAAAACGATTAATTGATATTAAGGCGCCCGAAGTAATTTTACGTAATGAAAAACGTATGCTCCAGGAAGCCGTTGATTCATTATTTGATAATTCCCGTAAATCAAGCGCTGTTAAAACAGATGCAAATCGTCCGTTGAAATCTCTTTCTGATAGTTTGAAAGGGAAACAAGGCCGTTTCCGTCAAAACTTGCTTGGTAAACGTGTTGACTATTCCGCTCGTTCAGTTATTGTTGTGGGTCCTGAGTTGAAGATGCACGAATGTGGTATACCTAAGAACATGGCTGCCGAATTATATAAGCCATTCATCATCCGAAAATTAATTGAGCGTGGTATTGTCAAAACGGTTAAATCTGCGAAAAAGATTGTAGATCGTAAAGAGCCTGTCGTTTGGGATATTTTAGAATATGTAATGAAAGGACACCCTGTATTACTCAACCGTGCTCCAACATTGCACCGTTTAGGTATACAAGCGTTCCAACCCAAATTGATAGAAGGTAAAGCCATCCAGTTACATCCGTTATCATGTACTGCATTCAATGCGGACTTTGACGGAGACCAGATGGCTGTACATTTACCATTAGGTAATGAGGCTATATTGGAAGCGCAGATGTTGATGCTGGCTTCACATAACATCTTAAATCCAGCAAACGGAGCTCCTATTACAGTACCTTCACAAGATATGGTACTTGGTTTGTACTACATAACCAAATTACGTCCGGGAACAAAAGGTGAAGGCTTGGCATTCTATGGAGAAGAAGAAGCAATCATCGCCTATAATGAAGGTAAAGTTGATATACACGCACCTATTAAGGTATATGTAGATGATATAGACAAAGATGGAAATCCTGTTAGGGTAATGATAGAAACGTCTGTCGGTCGTGTGATGGTAAATGAATATGTTCCAAAAGAAGTTGGTTATGTAAACGAAGTTCTTGGAAAAAAATCTTTACGCGATATTATCGGTGATGTTATTAAAGTTTGTGGTGTAGCTCGTACGGCACAGTTCCTCGATGACATTAAAGACCTTGGATACCAAATGGCATTCAAGGGGGGATTGTCATTCAATTTGGCAGACGTACTTATCCCGAAAGAAAAAGACAAATTGGTTGAAGAAGGGTATGAAGAAGTTGAACAAATCCTTGCTAACTATAGTATGGGATTCATTACATTCAACGAACGTTACAATCAAATTATTGATACCTGGACACATATAAACAGTCGTCTGTCTGAAATCCTGATAAAACAGCTTACAGCCGATAATGATGGATTCAACTCTGTATTCATGATGATGGATTCCGGAGCTCGTGGTTCGAAAGAACAGATTCGCCAGCTTTCCGGTATGCGTGGTCTGATGGCGAAACCTCAAAAAAGCGGAGCCGAAGGTGGTCAGATTATTGAAAATCCAATCCTTTCAAACTTTAAAGAAGGCTTGTCGGTGCTTGAGTATTTCATCTCTACGCACGGCGCTCGTAAAGGTTTGGCCGATACAGCTTTAAAAACTGCGGACGCAGGTTATCTGACTCGTCGTCTGGTAGACGTTTCACATGATGTCATTATCAATGAAGAAGACTGTGGTACTTTACGTGGCTTGGTTTGTACAGAACTCAAAAACAACGAAGAAGTCATCGCCTCTTTATACGAGCGTATATTAGGACGTGTATCCGTTCATGATATTCAACATCCGCTTACCGGAGAGTTGATTGTAGAATCAGGCGAAGAAATTCGTGAAGATGCGGCAAGGAAAATCCAAGAATCTCCGATAGAAAGTGTAGAAATCCGTTCGGTTCTTACGTGTGAATCAAAAAAAGGTGTTTGTGCAAAATGTTACGGACGTAACTTAGCCACAAGCTCAATGGTCCAGAAAGGCGAGGTAGTTGGTGTTATTGCAGCACAATCTATTGGTGAACCGGGAACACAGTTAACGCTTCGTACATTCCACGTTGGGGGGATTGCTTCTAACATTGCAACGGAAAGCAGTATCACATCGAAGTATGATGGTATCCTTGAAATTGACGAACTCCGTTCGGTTGAATCGGTAGATGCTACAGGAAAAGCATATCAGGTAGTAGTAAGTCGTTTAGCTGAAATGCGTATTGTAGATCCGAACACAAAGATTGTTTTGTTAACTCATAACATTCCTTATGGTTCTAAATTATACTTCAGCAACGGGTCTTCTGTTAAGAAAGGCGATACGATCATCGAATGGGACCCGTTCAATGCAGTTATCGTTTCCGAAGTAGCTGGTAAAATTGAGTTTGAAAGTGTGATTGAAGGGATCACTTATAAAGTTGAAAGCGACGAAACAACAGGATTAAAAGAGAAGATTATTATCGAACCTAAAGATAAGACCAAAGCTCCTGTTGTTCATATTGTTGATAAAAACGGAAATCATCTGAAAAACTACTCTTTACCTTTAGGCGCCCATGTTGTGAAAGAAAATGGCGATACGGTTATTGCCGGTGAAGTATTAGTAAAAATGCCTCGTGCAGTTGGCAAAACAGGTGATATTACCGGTGGTCTTCCTCGTGTAACTGAATTATTTGAAGCGCGTAATCCATCCAATCCGGCTGTTGTTGCGGAAATTGATGGAGAAATAGGTTTTGGAAAGATTAAACGTGGTAACCGCGAAATAACTGTAACTTCCAAATTAGGTGAAGTTAAGAAATATATGGTACCGCTTTCCAAACAGCTTCTAGTACAGGAAAACGACTATATACGTGCGGGTATGCCGTTGTCTGACGGAGCGATAACCCCATCGGATATTTTAGCTATCAAGGGACCGACCGCAGTACAAGAATATATTGTTAACGAAGTGCAAGACGTATATCGTTTACAAGGTGTAAAGATTAATGATAAACACTTCGAAGTAATTGTACGTCAAATGATGCGTAAAGTAGAAGTGGTTGATCCGGGAGATACTCGTTTTCTTGAACAGCAGATAGTCGACAAATTGGAAGTAATGGATGAAAACGACCGTATCTGGGGCAAAAAAGTTGTTATAGATTCAGGTGACTCTCAAACATTACAAGCCGGACAGATCGTTACAGCCCGCAAATTGAGGGATGAAAATAGTATGTTGAAACGTCGTGACCTTAAATTGGTTGAAATACGTGATGCTGTTCCTGCCACGGCCAACCAAATTCTCCAAGGTATCACTCGTGCGGCTCTTCAAACAAACAGCTTCATGTCGGCTGCTTCTTTCCAGGAAACAACAAAGGTATTGAACGAAGCTGCTATCAATGGAAAAGTAGACCGTTTGGAAGGTTTGAAAGAAAACGTTATTTGCGGACATCTTATCCCAGCCGGTACAGGCCAGCGCGATTATGACAAACTCGTTGTTGGCGCCAAAGATGAGTTCGAACGCATATATGCAAACCGCAAAAACGTAGTAGAACTTAATATGATGGATAAAGTAATAAACATAAG
>JAISDJ010000349.1 GCA_031264865.1 Tannerellaceae bacterium
CAGCTCTTCAACCTCACCTTTCGTTAATTTAATTCTGTATTTTGCCATACCTTTATTTTTCTAATCCGCTGCAAAGATACAAAATAAATACGTCATATCAAAATTAACTTAACACTACAACAATATTATTTACTGGTTTTGTTTCTCCGTTATATGTATAGCATGGATTTATAATTGGTACATTATGTGTTTGTGATAATCTTAATAATCGCATAAATTCAATCATTCTTGATTTGTCATCATCAAATGGCTTTACCATCATCCCCTCCTCATCGCTATCCAACACCCCGTCAAAGATCGCCGGCTCGCGCATCACGTCCCACTGCCATTTGGCAAGGTGTGCGCCTTTGTTGTAGTCCATCAGGTTGTCGGTAGTTCCCTCGGTGGCGGCAGCCGTTTTCCCGTAGCTCTCGTCAAAGGTATGTTTCAGCTTCCACAGTCCGTGTCCCAGCTCGTGCGCGATCACATGACCCGCTTCGTTTTTGGAAATACCGGAAAGGAAGATATAGCCGAACTGCTTGCCGCGCGGCATGAAACTTCTAAACAAAAGTAGATTATTAACTATACCAACCGCCATCATATCAGCGTCTTACATTTTTCATTTATTGTCTCTCTTTTACGGCTTCGCCGCGGTCAGTCACATCCTGACCCTGGCTACCGGGTAAACCCCCAGCTTTTCTTTTTATGTCTCCGGTTTTTTACAATCAACCGGATGGTTTATTTGCCGCTCAACGGTGTTTTACCAATTTATTTCGCCTTTTTCTCGTAAATTTTGTTCTAAACGAGCCAAACAAAATCCCAAATCAAATATATCTGAAATTTTATATCTTTTGACCTTTATGTCACAAAAAGGAACTTCATCTTCAATAATATTAATTATCTCAAAATCTGTTTTAAAAAAATTGTTGTAATCCTCTATCTCTCTCTTTAGTAATTCAGAAGAGGTTACCATTACCCTAAATATTAATTCATTATTTTCCATTATTTTACACCATCAATTAATATCAATTTTATGTTGGGAAACATCTCATTAAACTGTTGAATGATTCCCTGACAAGAATTACAATATGGAAGCTCTGATATTATTTTTATTTCTCCATGTACGTTTGGATATCTCACTCCTGCTTTTCCTCCCAATTTATATGCTAAATCATTAAGCATTCGATATTCGCTGTCGGTTATGCGTAACCATGCACCACCTGCACCTTCTGCTTCTATTGCTCTGAATATATGAATTTCTTCTTTGGCACTTGCTTGAGATACACTTCTCCACATTTTACTATCCACCACTTTACCGTTTACAGTTCCTTCCAAATAGCCATAGTTACCACCTTTCAAATTATTTGCAATTCTGTAATTCTTAATTTTCGTTGCTGCCTCTACAATTTCGTCAGTATTGGCTTTGAAAATATTTATAAAGTTAGGCCATGACTCTCGAATTCCAATATTTCCTGTCGCATCAACTATCTGCCACACGATATCGCCTTCCGGAGTTTTCCACAAGACAAGTCTACCTATGGCCCCTTTTCCAGTTACTTCAAAAGCGGTATAGACATTATCTACAAAGATACAAATAGATGGTGGTGAATTAGTGATATATTTGGTTAATACCAGTCCATTGCTACCAAACCTGGCAATCTCCACATTAAGTTCCGAAAATAAAACATATTCCGGACCAACCAGTTTTAATTGGTAACCAAGTTTGCTAAATTTTGCCAATGTCTGGATTCCAATGCTGCGCAAAGCGCCGAATGTTTTAGCTACTCCAATGGTAGCTATCTTTGTTACATCAAGGCCAGTAAAAATGAAAATAATATCAAATTCCGGGTAAATTGGAGTGGCTAATCCGGATCCGGAATATTCCAGGGTATATTTAGAACACGTTTCGGAATACTTCCTGTTCAGATAAATGATCGTGTTGAAAAAATCATCAGACAATCTTCCCGATAGAACTTCTGTTTCAATCCTCTTTACTGCTGGTTCAACTCTCCATTCGCTTATCGTGTTTACTGAAATGTTTCCTGAAGCTAAGGCATAATCTATTATAAAATTTTTAACATCAGGTATTTGCAAATAGTTTTCATATTCATACCATCCGCTCTTTTTCTCTTCACTTCCTAAATGATAATACCATGTTTTGCTACATTTTATTGAAGCCCCAAATCCTATATATTCTAATCCTTCTGTTGTTTGATGTTCTGCCTCAAGTGTTCCCTTGTTTACAGGTTGGGGTGCAGCACAAGCTCTTGCGGCCATCATTCCCTCCTCGTCGCTATCGAACACCCCGTCAAAGATCGCCGGCTCGCGCATCACGTCCCACTGCCATTTGGCAAGGTGTGCACCTTTGTTGTAGTCCATCAGGTTGTCGGTGGTTCCCTCGGTGGCGGCAGCCGTTTTCCCGTAGCTGTCGTCAAAGGTATGTTTCAGTTTCCACAGCCCGTGGCCCAGTTCGTGCGCGATCACATGACCCGCTTCGTTTTTGGAAATACCGGAAAGGAAGATATAACCGAACTGCTTGCCGTGCGGCATGAAGCCCGCCGTGTTGCGGTCGTTGTCGCCGCCGCTGTAGTTGAGCACAAACACGTAGCAGGTATTTTTTTCAATGCCGCCTCTGGCCGCGCGGTATGCATTCTGCAGGGCGGTCATCTTTTCGTTGTACGCCTTCAACAGCCCGCTGCCCTTTTCAAAATAATCCCTGTCCGCAAGGTAGCTGAACGTGTCGGTGGCAACTTCCCATGTTATGCCCACGGGGTTGTAGATCCTGTCCAGTTCATTTTTCACCGTCCTGACGTCCGCCGTATAGTCGTTGACGGATACCAGCGCCACCCTGGGCGTCTGCCTGCGGCAGGTAATGACGTTGAGTTTGCCCAGCGTCTGATAGCTGGCGCCGCTCAGTTTGTTCAGCGCATAGATTTCCTGCACGTCTCCGTCGGCGCCTGCAACCAGCGTCAGTGCATAAGTCTGTTTCTTTGGGTCGTAAACGTGTTTGTAAACCGTTCCCTGCGGAGTGGAGAAAATCACCTTTTCGGGGTCGAGGCTTTTATCCCTGATTTCGATTTTCGCTTCTACAACGTCGCTTTCGCCTTCGGGAAGCAGCTTCCACGGAACGTCATACCGCCGGTCGCCGCACGCAAGGTGTTCGTAAACCTTTTTGCTTTCAATCACGCTCACGCTGCCGTAATAGTCCTGCCACGTATCGAAAGTAAACTTTCCGGCGCCTTTCGAGAAGGTTACCGTCGCCACGTCGGCGGCGACGTTCACGTTGTCCAAACGGGGCAGCGGATCGGTTTGTTTGCCTATATACGTGGCTTTGAGCTGCTTTTCTTCGCCGTTCGCCGTGGCGCCGTCGCCCGCGGTTTCCCCGCTTTCGTCCTCTACCTTATAAAGATTGCCGTCTTTGTCCTTCACGACCACAGGGAACACGGTCTTTCCTTCGTTTTTCGGCATCTGTACCGTGCCTGCCTCCTGTCCGTCGGCGGTATAAACCGTTAATTCGCCGGTTTCCTCATGGTAGGTAAATTGCGGATTTTCGGGTATGGCAAAG
>JAISDJ010000072.1 GCA_031264865.1 Tannerellaceae bacterium
ATTAATGCTGTCGGAGAATTGATAGAAGAAACCGGTTTTGAAAACCTCGGGATTAATCAAGTGGCGAAAAAAGCGGGATTTTCTAAAAATCTTATTTACAGGTATTTTGAATCATTAGACGGACTTGTTTATGCTTATATGAAAAAGCATGACTTCTGGATAAATGCACAAGATGAAATGCCCGACACCGGAGATATCAAAGCATATCTGAAAGATTTTTATCGCAGGCAAATAGGTGAATTCAGAGGAAATATCGCCCTGAAAAGATTAAGAAGATGGGAGTTGTCCGCAGATAAAGATTTCGTGGTGGAAATTCGCATGCAACGCGAAAAAAACGGAGTGCGATTCATGGACATCATGTCTGGATTTGTAAAAATTGACAAAGTACAGCTACAAGCTATATCCGCTCTTATCGATGCAGGTATAGCGTATTTAGTCATATTTGAGGAAAACTGCCACATATATAATGGTGTCGATATTCAAAGCGACAAAGGTTGGAAACAGATTGCCAGCGGAATTGATTTCCTTATAGATACAATGATAAGTATATAAAAAAATTAAGTCTATTGATAACATTAATCCTCGTCTATATGACAAATACAAATGCACAACATCCTGACTATTTATTTATGATAGAGCAAGCGGTAAAAGCTCCATCAGGTCATAACACACAGCCTTGGCTTTTCAGGGTAAATGATGATAATATTCAAATACTCCCGAATTATGATAAATCCCTGCCCGTAGTCGATCCCGATAACCGGGAATTATTTATCAGCCTTGGATGTGCCGCAGAAAACTTATGCATTGCCGCTTTACAAAAAGGACATGACATCGACTTGAATATTTCGGAAGAAGGAATCGTTACTATACATCTAAAGAAAGATCATGCTGCCGAACCGAATACATTATTCGACCAAATAGCTATTCGTCAAACTAACAGAAGTGTATATAACGGGCAAATAATTTCTTCCGATACGATCAGGCTACTGGAGAGAGTCTTTGAAGCATCGGGAGCTAATGCATATTTTTATAAAAACGGGACACCGGAATTTAACTCTATTGCAAATTATGTTATAGCGGGTAATGTGCTACAAATGCAGAATAAGGCATTTACAGACGAACTTAAATCCTGGATGCGATTCAATAAAAAGCATCAAGACACAACAAATGACGGATTGAGTTATGCCGTTTTCGGTGCTCCCAATTTGCCACAGTTTATTGTGAAGCCTATTATGTCCGGCTACTTAAATGGCAAAACACAGAATAAAGGAGATAGGAAAAAGATTGCATCTTCTTCCCATTTTGCCCTGTTAACCGTTACCGGCAATACACCGGAAGAATGGATAAGGCTCGGCATGGTCATGGAGCGATTCTTATTGAAAACAACAGAACTGGAAATTGTACACGCTTATATGAACCAGCCAAATGAAGTTAATGACTTATCTGGAGAAATGACTGAAACATTGAATATTCTCGGCGAATATCCTACAATATTATTACGTATAGGGTATGGAGATAAAATGCCTTATTCAAAAAGAAAGGATATAGAAGAAGTAATTATAAGCGAATGACAAAGAATGAGAATATATTTTTTACCCACAATGTAACCAACCGGATATATTTTAACAATATAGTCAAGAAAGAAATGAAAGCAAAAATTTTAGCAATAACAGGAATGACAGCATTAGTAGCGTTGGCTTCGTGCAATGAAGATTTGGTAACCTATAAACAGAATGACATCAGGGTGCAGGTTTCAAAAGGAGATGCATGGCTGCACGATTTTCCATTTTTATTGGGGACCAACCAAAAGAATCCGCCTCAAATAGCCATTTGGGTTGAAGATTTGACAGGAAATTATATCACGACTATTTACGTGAGCCACAAAATAGCAACCGAATCATGGCAAGGTAGTGGGAATAACAGAAGAAAAGAATCTTTACCGGTATGGTGTCATGCTCGTGGAATAAAATATCCGGATGGATTATATCTGCCGACAAAAGATGAACCACTGGCCGATGGCATATCCGGCGCAACGCCACATGGTAACTTAGATGTAAAAATGCGACCTGTAGGCGATCTGAAACAATTTGTTATGAAAATAGAACTGAACCACTCGACGGACTGGAACAACAATTATCCTGAAGATGCAAAAGAAGAGGATGCAAATTATTCCGGTGATAGCGGACAACCCGCCATAGTTTATTCGGCGGAAATAGACCTTGATTCCAGCCGGAAGCAATACACGGCAACGATCATAGGTCATAGCAGCCCTGATGGCAATAACGGGAATATTTGTCCTGACACATCGGCTTTGACATCTGCATTAAACATCGCCAAAGAAATAACCATTAACATTCAATGATATGAAACGATTTATCTTTATTGTGTGTATTACGGTTATCAGTGCAAAAGCGCAAACCGGCGACGAAAGCAAAATATCTTTTGCTACGACTGTCGGGACGGGACTGTCCATGAGCGAACCGTCGTCCATCCCTTTTACATGGCAGGTCTTGGGGTATTATAACCTAACCGACAGATGGGCTGCCGGGATCGGAACAGGGTTATCATTTTATGAGAAAATGCTTATTCCCATGTATGGCGATATAAGGTTTCAGATGGGTAGGGAGCGTAAGCTCACACCTTATGCCGAACTCGGCGTCGGATATTCTTTTGCAATCGTAAGCAATACCAATGGCGGTTTCTTCATGAATCCTTCTATCGGGATTCAATACCCGCTAAAGAACAAAATGAAACTGCAACTGGCTATTGGTTATGAGTTACAGGAATTGGAACGACTGAAAAAACATACTGACAACTACTTTTTGAAAGAATTTGAAGAACAGTTAAGTCATCATTCTATTTCTTTTAAGGCAGGTTTAAGATTTTAATAATATATTTATGGAGTAGACAAATGAATCAAAATAGACAAAAAGACAATATAGATAAAGGGGCAATTAAATATATATTTAAGCTGTTCATACAAAAAATAATAGGTATCGGATTATTTTTTGTAGCCACCGGAACATTTAATGATATAAGAGGGAATGTAAATATTGCACTTTATTTTATTGCTTCTGTTATCGCCGGTGTATTAATGCTTTCAGATCATCGGGAAACATTAAGTGAAAGAGGGAAAAAACAGGAGAATACAAAAAAATGGGACAAGGTTCTTCTCCCGATATATGTTTTATCAGCGTATTTTGGTATATATTTTATTGCAGGACTTGGTAACAGGTTTCATTGGGACAGATTGCCAATAGAATGTTTTTATGCAGGGACAATCCTTTATCTACTTTCCTGCATTTTTACTATATGGCCAATTTTGGAAAATAAACATTTTGAAGAAACTTCCCGTATCCAAAATAACAGGAATCAAACTGTAATAACATCCGGACCATACAGGATAATTCGTCATCCCGGGTATTCCGGAATTGTGATATGGGCAATAGCGAGTTATTTAATGTTTGGAACGCTAGCTGTTGGGATTGTCAGTTTTGTTATTACAGCAATTATTTGTATCAGAACATACATGGAAGATAAAATGTTGAAAAATGAATTGGCAGGATATTTGGAATATTCACAAATTGTTAAGTATAGATTGATACCTTTTATTTGGTGAAAAAAGATAAAAGTATAGAATAATAGTGTACGAAAACAGGAATTATACAGTAATCGAATAGAAATAATCAAATAAAATCATGGACAACGAAAATGTATCCTTTGTAAACTTAACAACAGAAAACCTTGCTGGTGAGCATTTATGCTGCATTATCCGCAGTAAAAAGCCCCATCGAGGGATTGACGCAAAACGACAATGGCTTTCAGACCGGCTAAATGAAGGTCATGTCTTTAGAAAGTTAAATGCAAGAGCTACGGTTTTTATTGAATATGCCCCTCTTGAAACAGCTTGGGTTCCCATAACTGGTGACAACTATTACTATGTGTATTGCCTATGGATTTTGGGTAGCTATAAAGGAAAAGGGTATGGAAAATCGCTGATGGAGTATTGTTTGACTGATGCCAAAGAAAGAGGTAAATCCGGCATTTGTATGCTTGGAGCAAAAAAACAAAGATCCTGGCTTTCAGACCAGTCATTTGCGAAGAAGTTCGGCTTTGAGGTTGTTGATACTACCGATAATGGATATGAATTACTTGCACTTTCTTTTGACGGAACAATGCCAAAGTTCGCACAAAATGTTAAAAACAAAGAAATTGAAAGCAAAGAGTTAACAATTTATTATGACATACAATGCCCCTATATCTATCAAAACATTGAGATGATAAAACAGTATTGTGAAATGAATGACGTTCCTGTATCTTTCATTCAAGTGGATACGTTACAAAAAGCAAAGGAATTACCTTGTGTTTTCAATAACTGGGGTGTGTTTTATAAAGGAAATTTCGAGACAGTGAATTTGTTAGATGTCAATTACTTAAAGAGAATACTCGCTCAGCGTAGTCTGTAGAACTGTGCCATTCGGCAAAACCGTCGGTAAAGTTTTTACCAGATTAACAATGTTCATTATATTTGCTTCGTGAAGATTATTGAGGGATAAATCCTTTAGAAAATTATTATGATGTCTTTAGAAAACCATTATGATGGTTTATTGAAGACATCACAATGGTTTCCTAAAGACATCATAATGGTTTCCTAAAGGTATCACAATGGATTTATCCCCTTTCGACAATCTATGATATTTATCGACAGATAAGAAAAGGAACAATAATAAAAAAACAATCATTCATTGAATAAAAAACAATCATGGAAACAAAGAAACATCAACTGCTTAAAGATGAGATTGTCTATATCTTATCACTTTATTAAAAGGGTGATTTATGCTTTATCAGCATAATTACCGGATTATCTTCTTCATCCAACTTTGCTGCAATCTCTTTCAATTTGCCTTTCAGTTTTCCTTTCTCGTAAGCCTCCACAAGTGCATTGGCTTCTAGTATTGCATAGAATGTGGTTTCATTATTAATACTTCTCAAGGACATATCCTCAGTCCTTTCACTGAAATCATTATTGTAAACGGTATATTTGTATATCTTTTTTTCCTGTCTGTCGTATAGCAAATCAGTCGTTGGCAGTCCTTCATCTGCTGCAAAGTCATATTCTTTTTTGACAGTTTGCATGAAGTAATAATGATCGGTAAGAACACCTGGAAAAAGAAAAACCTCAGGTTCCATCGTGTGTACAGACGGGGTTCTTACCATAAAAGGACGCAAACTGTTATCCGGTTGATTCATATATACGGTATCAGATGAAGGCTCTGTTACTATCCAGTTGTTTTGGAAAGGTACGATAAGGCTGTTTCTCGGGCCATTCCCATAAACCATATCCCCGACCTTTTCCACTATCACCGTTGATATTTTCTTTTCAAAAGGAATCTCAATATCCTTCATGCCCCCGTCCTGTTTTGATATAAGAAAGAATGTGTTCACTGAGCCTGTGTTGTCAGGCGCGTAAGTATCCTGGCATAGCAAATAATCTTTGTCGTAATTGTATATATTACTAACAAATGCACCTTTTTTGTACGGGATACTTCTTTTAAAGTTTCCGAGCAAGTCATATACCTGAATTCTACTTGAAGGGCCGTCATTAGCGAACATCTCGTCATTAGCCTCGTCTAAAATAAGATTTATAAGCAGCAGATATTCCTCGCTACCTTGCCCTCTATGATTTATCTTTTTTACACCCTGACCGGTTGTTCTGTCAAAAATCAGAATATCTCCTTCCCTTGCATTCGCTACCAATACGATATCTTTGCCAACATCCATTACCTTCCCTCTCGTAAGAAATTCGTCTGTGGTTCCCAACGGAATATATTCTACATCCATGAAGTCTTGAAGAATTAATTCTTTCTTCGGATAATTCGCTGTAACATCCACTGTAACGAGATTGTCAGTTGCTGATTTGTCACCCCCGCATCCCATCAACATCAACAAGATGACTACTAAAATAAGATTTGATTTTTTCATTTTATTTATCCTATGTAATATTAATACTGGACAAACATACGATAAAAGAAGAAATAAAAGTTTAAATGAGTTTAAAAAAAGAAGCAGGCAGCAACCATACGATTTTTTAATATCAAAAGAAAGCGTATCTTTGCATCCGAAAGAAAGCGATCTTTTAATATTCAATCCGTTATAAAACCAAGGGGCTGACCGGTTTAGACAGCGGGTAGAAGTGGTTTGTAAGCATGTAGTGCGTGGTTGGCTTGCACTTAAATCTCAGGCAACAATCAATTAACTGGCGAAAATAACTACGCTCTCGCTGCTTAATCGAATAACAGTAGATTAAAGCTTTATCTCGACACTAGGTGCCGAAACGAGAC
>JAISDJ010000078.1 GCA_031264865.1 Tannerellaceae bacterium
ATGCCGGTAATTAGTTAGATGTTATCTGCTACGACCCATGCAGGACTTTTTCCCATAGTACACTTACCTGGGCGCAGACTCCAATGCCGACCGTTAAAACTGTCTATCTGCATAATAGCACGTCGTTTCCTATCACAGGAGGATCTTTTCCTGCTTTTCGTCCGAATATAAAAATTACCAAAGAAGCTCCTTTTGATCCCTATTCGGGAAATAATTTAGGATTATTTTCTTTCACGGCTCCCATAAACAGTTCGGAAAATATCTGTGCGCCGGATTATTCTATGGTATCGGTTATTTTGAGTAATCTGGGAACGCATGATTATGATGGTTCAAAGGACAGTATCGGCATACGCTGGGAGATTATCGATCCGTATCAAACAAAGTATACCGGATATATACCCCTTCAGACAGAAACGCTTGCATCGGTAATGTCAGATACGTTTGAATTAATGTCTGCATTACCTATTATGTATGCAGGAACGTATGAGATAAAGGCATGGTTGGAAAATCTATTTGACGATATCCTTTATGATGATACCATCACGTATTTATATTCATCGGGAAGGATTGGTTTGCCAATCGACGATGACTTTAGCAATAGCGTTTTATCGTCTACTTTTATCTCTACGCCTATTGTAGGAACGGATGTTTGGGAAACTTACAGCGACCCGTCTTCTCCGGTACAACCTGACTTCGGAACGGGCATGTTACGATATGTTGGCGAACACGGAACAATATCTCAATTAAGTATCCGTCAACTTGACTTAAACGGTTCTATCAATCCGAAGCTGGAATTTTGGTATTATCACGACATAACAGCTCCTGTTATGGACAGATCATATACAGACGTAAACATTATGGCAGACGGTATATTGACAAGGGTGCTGTCCGTATTCAGAAAAGATACGATTAACGGCTGGAAACAATATACGATAGACTTAACGCCTTATACAGGCAATGAATGCGTACTGGTAGAGTTTATGTCAACCAATCGATTCGGTGCAACGTCTATACAATACATAGATCGTATTGCAATCTCATCCATGCCGGACTTAGCGGTATCAAAAATAGTCATATCACCCGAAATATCTGTTTGCAATTTAGCAAATAAAGATTTGAGCGTTGTTTTAAGTACGGTTGTTAATCAGAGAATTGATTTTTCTGCTTCCGGCGACAGTCTTGCTGTGGAAGTTCCGGGTTATGCTACATTCAAAGTTCCTTTGCAAGGTTCTGTATTGGGAAATAATTCTATAACAGTTCCTGTTGGCAATATCAATATCCCGCCGGATAGCAATATAATCAAAGCATATTTGACTTCTCCAGTAGATAATTATCCATCTAATGATACGATGTATTATATTTTGGATATTCGTCCAGAATTATCTATAACGATAAATTCAATGACGGCTGGGGAAAATTGTTTTAAAATAGGGAACAACGTCCAACAGGAAATTAGCTTGAAAAATACCGGTAATATGGATATTGCGAACATCTCGCTGACATTGCAGATAGATACGGGAGAGACAGGTTCTATAGCTTATGCTATTTTCAATGAAATATATACGGATACAATACATGTTGGAGACAGTATTCCCAATTACAGATTTTCCAGTATCTATAAAGCGCCTGCAAGTGCAATATATTATGTACGAATTACTGCCTATCTAATATGCGATTCTTTATTGGTAAACGACGTAACGGCAACTACAGAATGTGCAGACATACATGACATTTCAATTATTCAACTGAATAATCCAAATGCTCAAATGGATGTAGTCGGTTCTTCGGAAAATGTAACTGTTTCAATAGCAAACACGAGCGACGTCAGGAGTTATAGTAATGTAAGTATTCTTTTATTCATCGAAGATGAAGACGGAGTTGTTTTAAGCAGTCGATTCGAAACCATTTCCGAAATTGAACCTTCTTCTGTCCAACCATTTACTTTCGCAGAAGCTTATATCATTCCCGATATTCCGACGTATTACATACGTGTTTATTTGAACGGCGTAGATAACTATCCTGAAAATGACAGTTTGCTTGTTCAACGGACGACAAATACTGTTAGCGTAAATGCAATGGAAAAAGCAGGCAGTTTCTCGATTGAACAGAATATTCCTAATCCAGCAAATAAGAGTACACGTATTAATTATAGCATACCGGAAGCTGGGGAGGTAGTTTTTCATCTACACAGTATTAGTGGACAGCTTTTATATTCGGAAACAATAGAAACCATAAGCGGAAAACATAATCTTGAACTAAATACAAGTAGACTTTCTTCCGGTATTTATTTCTATTCAATAGAATATAAAGGTCAACGCTTAATAAAACGAATGATGATTAATAATTAGCGATTAGTAATCAAGATACAAGTAAGTAAAGTTTGATATAAGATAATTACTTATGCCAAACTTACAAGCTCGACTAAAGATTTCATTGCTGTTTTGTTTTTGGTATTTAAAAACATTATTAGTTGGGGCTATTCTCTAAAAAGGGGTAGCCCTTTTTTTAGTGATTAATACTTTTGAGGGGAGGCAAGGGACAAAGTACAAGGAAATATTCATTGCTTGTTATTTGTGTGTCTTCGCTCATTTTGTCTGAATCAGGATTACAGGATGAGCAGGAGATAAATAGTGGTTAATATCCGACATAGCGAAGACGCTACGCCCAACAGAGGGAAAAATGAAAATAATGATTAATATCTGTTACTCGTGGCTTACCTGCTTGTTGCGTGTTGCCTATTTCCTTTCGCCCTTTCGTCCCTTCGTCCTTTCGCCCTTCACGGCTTGCCTGCCTGTTGCCTGTTGCTTGTTGCCCCCTTGCCCCTTCCTTAGATATTTCCTTTTTTTACAATAGCTTGTAACATGTATCTTGCGCGGAACAGCATGGCTTTTACGGAACCGAGTGGTAAATCAAGCAGAGTAGCTATCTCATTATAGGATAGTTCTTCAAAATACCTTAACTCTATCAACTTTCGATAGCGTGGTTTAAGGGTATTTACCAATCTCCGTATTTCCGAAGATTTTTCTTTATCAAATAAACGTTCTTCCGGGTTTGGTTTGTCATCATTCAGTTCAAAAGAAAAGGGGTCGTCTTTACCCAACATATAATCTTTGTCCATTTCATAAAGATGAAGTCTCTTTTTCTTCAGGAAATCAATACAGTTATTGGAAGCTATTTTAAATAGCCATGTACTGAAGGCATAGTCGCTTGTGTATTGAGATAAATTATGGAATGCTTTCCCAAATGCTTCTATCGTTAAATCTTCTGCATCATACGGGTTATTCACCATCTTAAACATCAACACATAAAGAGATTCTTTATAGTTCTCCATTAATTCAGTATATGCATGTTGACTGTCGGATTCAATAGCATTACGAACCAATCTATAATCTCTACGAGCTTTGGGTGTAAAAGAGTCTTTAAAATCTACTTCCATCTGTTTTGTTTTTGAAATAATATGATTCTACTTATCAATGGTATAAAAAATATGAAAGATATATCCAATATCGAATATGCTGTATTAACCGCTTTTCATTTATTTTATTGCATGCTTTCGCAAAAATGGGTCATTATATTTTTAGCGATTAGCGGTTAACGGTTAATGGTTAGTAGACGAGTTTTTGCTTTACTTGACTTTTGAAGCGTCCCGATAAGCGCTACAGATAAAACAGATTTGAATAGATAAGCATGAATTATCTGTGAAAATCCTTTTAATCTATGTCGTCTGC
This sequence comes from Tannerellaceae bacterium, assembly GCA_031264865.1. Classification (GTDB taxonomy): domain Bacteria; phylum Bacteroidota; class Bacteroidia; order Bacteroidales; family Tannerellaceae; genus DFXE01. The sequence goes on from JAISDJ010000078.1 coordinate 3,729, forward strand.
GTGCTAAAGTAGAACGCATTTTGTATATCTACTTTCTCTTTTGTAATCTAATATTAATCACGAATCATTAACCGTTAATCACTAACTTCAATCTGTTCATAAAATCACGGTCAAAATCGCGGTTAATGACGAATAAAGAACTACTTTTGCCAAAATTAAACAAAATGGAGTTCATCATTCAGAATACAGATTCAAAGTCCAATGCCCGTTGTGGAGAGATACATATCAATACACATGTAATTCCTACGCCTATTTTTATGCCCGTTGGTACAGTAGGAAGTGTCAAAGGAGTTCATTTCAGCGAATTGAGAGACGAAATAAAAGCTGAAATTATTTTAGGAAACACCTATCATCTCTATCTCAGACCGGGAATGGAAGTAATTCGTGAAGCAGGCGGTCTACATCAATTTAATGGCTGGACAAAACCAATTTTGACAGATAGCGGAGGTTTCCAGGTTTTTTCGTTAAATCATCGCCGTAAAATTACTGAAAATGGGGTCAAGTTTTCTTCTCACATAGACGGCTCTATTCATGAGTTTACTCCTGAAAATGTAATTGATATTCAAAGACTGATAGGAGCGGACATTATCATGGCATTCGATGAATGTACCCCTTACCCAACAACAGAAGCATACGCGCAAACTTCCATGCAACGTACACATCGCTGGCTTACCCGATGCTATACGCAATGGCAAAATACAAATTCCATCTATGGAAAATATCAATCGCTATTCCCGATAGTACAAGGAAGCGTTTATCCTTATCTTCGTCGTCAATCGGCAGAGTTTGCGGCTTCTTTTGATTTGGACGGAAATGCTATTGGCGGAGTTTCTGTAGGAGAACCTGTTGAATTAATGTATGAAATAACAGAATTGTGTTGCAGTATCCTTCCAAAAGACAAACCGCGTTATTTAATGGGAGTGGGTACTCCTGCCAATATTTTAGAATGTATTGCAATGGGAGTAGACATGTTTGATTGCGTGATGCCTACCCGAAACGGAAGAAATGCCGTTCTTTTTACCCGTAATGGAATCATGAATATGCGGAATGAAAAATGGAAACATGACTTCTCCCCCATAGACGAACAAAGCGACTTACCAATTGATAGAGAACATTCAAAAGCCTATCTCCGTCATTTGTTTATCAATGGCGAAATGTTGGGTTCCATGATTGGAAGTTTTCATAATTTACATTTTTACTTATGGCTTGTCAAGGAAGCTCAAAAACACATCATTGCAGGTGATTTTTGCTCGTGGAAAAACGAAATGGTAAAAAAAGTTTCTACGCGATTATAAATCTAACAAAATGCAAGATTGCCGTACTACTTTCGCAAGACTGTCGTAATACCTTCGCAAGACTGTCGTAGTACCTTCGCAAGACTGCCGTAGTAC
>JAISDJ010000108.1 GCA_031264865.1 Tannerellaceae bacterium
CTGTAAGGCAATTGTTTTGACAACCGGTTAAAACTTTTTTTATTTATTTCTATCTCTCCGCGAAAACCTAAATCAAAGATGAATTTATCCTGTAGCTGATCATTCAAAAAGGATAATATGACCTTATGATTACGCAACCCGTTTTCTATTTTGTAAAAGCCGGTTACTTCCTTTCTTAACAACCCGGTATCTTTTTTACTAAACAAGATCATTTGCCCGTCGTCAATTGAAAATTTCCAAAATAAATGCCTTAAAACGTTTGTTCCTACTACCTTTTTATACAATATATCATACATATAATTGTCAGGTGGTACACCGAGAAAGAAAGGTTCTTTAAAGGATAATGATCCTATATTAAAACTATTAAAATAATAGAGAGGAAGCTTACTTTTTTGTCTGATAGCATTTATTGATGGCAATGGCAAAAGTCCCCTATAGTTTGCATTTAAAGCGATTAATTCATCGTCTTTAGCCAGGCAAGAAGCTTTTGTGTCAATAATAAAATTATCATATTGATCGTTGATCCGGGTTGTGATACAAAAATACCCTTTGTGATCAATATCCAAGGGCAGTTCTACTCTGAAAGTATCCGGCAGATATTCTCCAACTTTTTCTTGATGGGAAATCATGCTATATAATCTGCATGATGTATTGCATAGCATGAAGAACAGAAGTAATGGGATAAAAAATAAGATTTGAGACAAATAAGTTTTACTTTTCATGATAATTATAGATAAAAATGTAAATTATTAACAAGCTACCTCTAGTAAAAATTCACCAATTATAATTAATAAACTTCCAAGCCAGTAAAGAAAGCCTCCTCCTTCTACTGATTGTATTTCTTCAATACTAATAAATTATTTTCTACTCTATCAAAGCTTTTCGAAACCCGCTTCTTGATATTTAAGATTATTAGGAGACCTGTAAAGATAATCAATTAACTTACAAGGTTTTTATTTTTCCTTTACATCAGCAAAATTACGATCAGTTTGTGTAATTTCATTGCACGGAAAGAATTATTTTCAACGTTTCCTGTTAATTTTTTTTAATCTCTAATTGGATAAAGGTAGAACATTTATTCTTACAGGATTTTGGGGTCTTTATACAAGTCGCAAATTTTCGATCCGGGCAGGAAGGATAAAGCCATTGCCTCTTTCATACACCCTGCTAAGCGCAACAGCATGTTTTCGCAGTTCCTGTGCGACAGCTTCGCTGTTAAGATCCAGTAAATACTTTTCGTAGAAAGTATGCCTGTTGTTTTCTCCGTCTCAAGATTTAAACTTTGCCAGCAAGAAGATGTTGTTGTCTTTGTTTTCGTCCAATGTGGCCACTAATTCTTTTAGCTTACCGCTCAGTCTGCCTTCATTGTATGCTTGCTTGAGTTCCAGCAGATCCAATTCAAAAAAGGCGCCTTCCTCATAACGCCCCGACTGTCTTGGGCTGATAATGAGATTTTTTCCTTCATATTCGGGCAAGGTGATCTTTTGCCGGAATACTTCGCTCGTTTCTTTGTCGCGCATAAGGTAAGTGACTGGATAAGGAAGTGCGCCTTCCTCGAAACGAATCGTATAAATCTCCATGAATTGATACCGACCTGCGTCTATGCAATTGTTTAGGTAAACCATTGGATCCAAAGCGTCGACCGCAGGCGTTTTGTACATTACGGGAGCCAGATAGCCGTCTTTGCCGTAGAGGAAGACCGTATCAGTTTCCGGATTGCACAGCAGTGCTCCTTCGGCGCATTGTATCAGATGGTGGGTTATCCCTCTCACCAGCATTTGGCGACCGTTCATATCCCGGTGTAATCCAAGTACGATGTCGGCAGTAGGCAATTCGACGGAGTCCAACACTTTACCGTCCGTTTTGGAAATGCGTACAAAGGGCGAGGCATACGACTCCTCTCTCTCATCTGCCGAGTATTGTCCGCTTGCGTCGTATAGGAAAAGCGACTCATCGTCGAAAGAAACCATCGGACTGACGAAGGAGCCAGGCGGCAAAGAGATTTTTCGCTTATAATCGCCCGTTGACGAATAGACCTGGATCACATTTCTGTAGGCAACGAATACTTCGTCTCTTTCTTCGTCATAAACTGCTTGATTAACACCTATGTAATCTTCCGGTCCGTTGCCTTTGCGGTTGAATCGCGACTTCGGACTCCCTTCTTTTGTGAAGAACAAAAGACTGCCCGAGCTGGTATCATGAATCATTATCGTATTTTTCCAGAAAGATACCATTCGGCCTCTGAACAGGTATTCTTCATTATCAGATGCTATGTGTACATAGGTGACATCCGCCATATCACTCAAGGCAACTTCCTTTTCGGGATACGTCTGTGCGACGTTGATACATGCCAAGTTGCCTTTCTCCAACCGTCCGCACGAAGACATCAATACGCAGCAAATCAAAGCGACCCATGTCTGTAATAAGTTTAGTTTTTTCATTTCTATAAAAAATTTAATATTATATTACTGTAACATGCAATAACATCTACAAAGTTAAGAAGTATAAATTATCTCACTATCGGAATTTCAATAAATCTTCAGCAGGACAAATAGTAAAAAGGAATTAGAAATGCATACTATTTGTGTCATCCTAGACGTTGCCTGTTTTTCAAAACGAACAGAAGAAAGATACAAAGAAGGGAACGGCCAAGTCTACCAAAATACCATGAAAAATAGCAACAAATACGAAATCTTTTCCCGAATAACGGGTGATAATGGGCAGAGTAGTGTCCATTGTGGTAGCGCCTCCTACACAAATAGGCGCTAATTGTCCGAAGTATTTTATAAATAACGGCGCTCCGAGTAAGGCCATAATTTCACGCATGATATTCGCCATCAAGGCGATTGTACCCAATTCCGTAGCTATTTGTATGCCGTAGGAGGCTTCCCGCAGTTCGGTAATAAGAATGGAAGAGAGGGAATAATAAGCAAAACCGCTTCCTACAGCCAGACAATCAAACAGACTCCATTTTGTGATAATCAGGCTGACCAACGCAGAGAAACTGAGTGTCCCGATAATTGTTGCTAACGGAACCAGCAACAGTTTGGGATGAATACCGGTAAGAATGTCTTTTATTTTTTTATCCGATCCAATACTTAGCCCTACCTGAAACATCAGGAGATATAACACATAAGAGGCGATGTCGGCAGTAGGAGTGATTTCCCATTGACTAAGCCCCCAACCTAAAAGACAACCTATCACAAAGAATCCTACAATAAGTAAACTTCCTTTCATCTTTCAATGCCTTTTATCTTTGAAAAAATAATGATAAACAACCCAGGCAGCTAAGGCGCTTCCCAGCGTACCGGCAAAAGCAATCAGGAAAGCTTGTCCTCCCAATGCCGGAAGGTTATTCATTATTTCACGATTTCCTCCTACCGACCATCCAAGAAGAAAAAGAAGCAGTATGATAGTATAGGAAATGGGTTTCCCTATTTCCTGAAGAAGTTTTACGTTACGCAGCAGATATCCCACGACGATTCCACCGAACATAATCCCGATAACAATAAACATATCGGTACTACAACCTCTTTATTCCTTTATTTTCTTGAAAGTAATCAGCATTTCCCAACCGTCGGCAGTAACTGTTCCTGTCAGTTCTTCTTTATCTGCTTTGATTGAGACTTTCACTTCGTTGCCGTCTACCAACAGGCCACAATGGAACGTATCGCCATCTTTTTTAATTTCTTTAATTGTATAAGAAGAAGTTCCGACCCGGGCAACGGCCGTCAGTTTTCCATCTACTTCCTTGAACTCAATACTTCCGTCCTGGTAGCCGTAGGGAGCGTCGGGTAATGAATACGACCAGTTGCCTTTCAGTTTATCACTGTTTGCACCCATTGTCCCAGCATACACAGCCATTGTAAAGAATAGGAAGCTGAAAATAGCGACTACTTTTGTGATTTGTGTTTTCATGATTTATTTATTTAAACAATTGATGGATGTAAATATAGTAATTTATTTGAATTGAATATGCAAGACTACCATTTCGGAAACGGTTCCTACACGATAAGGAGGGCCGGCAATACCGATACCGGATGAAACATACAATTGGGTATTCCCTTTCCGGTAATAACCATACGGACATTCGTAAATAAGTTTCATCAGTAAAGGATACGGCCATAACTGCCCGTAGTGCGTATGTCCATACAGACCAAGGGCAATACCATTCATGGATGCTTCGGCAAAAGTCCAGGGTTGATGATCGAGCAATATCTTCGGTTTTCCGGGGTCAAGGTTCCTTGTCAACGCATTTAATGGTTGGCGGGCTTTATTAATATAATCGTCTCTGCCTATCAAATAGAATGAGTTATCTATTAAAACGACAGAATCGATTAATAACGTAGCCCCAGTCTTACGTATCCAGTTTAACTTAGCATACCGGTTTGCCCTGTACTCGTGATTACCTAATACGGCGTATACACCTAAAGGCGCTTTTAGTTTTTGCAAATCATATTCGGCATGCATTTGTTCGGCAAACCGGGATTCGTAATCCATAAGGTCGCCCGCAAGGACTACCATATCCGGTTGTTGGGCATTGCTCATGGAAACAAATTTCTCCACTTGCTTTTTGCCGATGATCTCTCCGATATGAAGGTCGCTCATCATAACGACGGTCAGGCTATCCAATTTGCCTGTTCCTTTGGGAATTATGATGTTTTGATGGGTTACAACCGGATTTATAACGGCCTGATAAGCATGGATTATTAATCCGGATACACTTAGGATAACGACAAAGAAAAGCGTTCGTTTGGTCTGCGCCCAATGCGACGTAATCCATTTAGGATACCAGGCATGGATACGATTTGATAAACGGATCAGCTCTATCGCCAGCAAAGCCATGGTGGTATATAATAAATAAATATACCATGTTCCACAATGATAAAGAATGGATACCATCACATCATCAGGCAGTGATTTATGAAAGAAAAAGCCGATGAAGAAAACAATTAGTTCGATAACAAATAGCAATATATAAGGTATCCGCCAGCTTTTTTTTGCCGGGATGGCTTGCCATCCCCTCCAGAAGACATACGGATTGAGTAATAATTGCGCTACTATCGAACCGAAAAATACTTTCATTTACTTAAACGTGAGGTTAAATACAATAAGTTCACTATCCGAGCCGATACGAAAAGGAGGTCCCCATAATGATAAACCGGATGACGTATAGAAATGCGTATTCCCTTTCTTCAAATAACCGTAACTAAGCTCAAACATTTGCTTGGTAATCAATGTTAGCGGCCAAACCTGTCCATGGTGGGTATGTCCGCTGATTTGTAAGTCTATCCCTGCTTCGGCAGCTTTATCCAATTCCCAAGGTTGATGGTCTAAGAAGATAACCGGCCATTCGGGGTTTGCCTTTTCAACTAATTCTTTAACAGTTGAACGGTGATGATTGTTGCGGTCGTCCCGTCCGATAATTTGCAAATGGTTCGGAAGCGTTACTATCGAATCGCAGAGCAAATGTACCTGTGTAGGACGGAAGAACTCTTTACTTTCGCGAATACCGCTTATATATTCATGATTTCCCGGCGCCATATAAATACCTAAAGGCGCTTTTAATTGCGCCAGTTCTTCGTCCATTCGCTGGGTACGAAGCGGTGTGATGCTGCTGTCGATCAAATCTCCGGCGATAAGTATCAGGTCGGGTTGCTGAGCGTTGATCAGGTCTACATACTTTTTGAGTGCAGCTTTGTTGGTTCCATATCCAATATGCAGATCGCTCACGGCTATTACTTTTACTCGTTTATCGGGAGAGTCAATTGATTTATCTAAGGTGATATCCAGTTGTTTTACCGTTGGATGTTTATAATGGATAAACCCATACAACAGGACACAAGCCACCAATCCCAAAACGATAAAAAAACTATATGTATAGCTCCAATGGAAAAGCTTCAACAAATCGGTAATCAACAAGCCAAGTACCATATATAAGGTAAAAACCAACCAGCCGGTACCAATTTGATGCAAATAGTGGATGAATGTAGCAGGAAAGGCCTCATCTCTTTTAATCATATACAAAAAAGAAAGCGCTCCCAACCAGTAAATAACAGCGATGATTAGTTTAAAACCAATTGGCAAGCCGGAAAGGGCTTGCCAACCTCGGATGAATATATAAATATTCCCACTAAAATAAATTCCGAAAAGAATAATAAAAAATACAGGCATTTATTCTTATTTCTTAGGATATCCCACCGGATTATTCATTAATAACAAGTGGTTATCTGTTAATTTCAAAACAGTTTTCAGGACTTCCTGATTCATGGAAGCGCGTGGCACGGTGGCAAGACCCATACCGGCACAGGCAATATTGATATTCTGGCAAACAATACCTACGTCGACGGCTCCCATAAATTTGGTTCCCTCATTTATATTCTTGCTTAGCCGGGACAAGTCGGATACCAGGACAAGGCTTACCGGAGCAGCTTTAACAAAATCCTGCCCGCCTGCCACCGCTTCCCGGTAATCGCCTGCTGCCACAGGTTGTAAAGCATGCACTTTTGCATCATAGAGGTAGGCTCCTTCTTCCATAATAACGTATACATCTACATCTTGTGCGTTTATGGCTGATGGAGCTGTGCGTTTTCCGTCTTCGCGATTGATACCGTTGGTTGCCCATAGTAAAGTGGATAGATCCTGCAATTTCAATTTATCAGGAGCAAATGCGCGGTCAGATTTTCGGTTGTTGAAAACCTTCATCAGAGGTTCACCACCTGCTTTTGCAGGAGGACTCAGTTTAATCACTTCTAAATCTTGTGCATGTACGCATCCGATAAATAAAAGTGCACAAAAAGTAAATACCAAATGTTTCATAAGTTGTTCATATTTATGGGTTAAACATAAGTGAAACTATTTAAAATTCGTATTTGTCTATGAAATAATAAAATAATTTATAATTTTAGCCGTTTAATCGGTTAGTACGCAAAAGTAGGAAAAATATTGGAAATACAAATAGGCCCATATTACATCATCTTTCGTATTGATCCTGTTTTTTTCGTTTTAAAGAAATGTATATTGATTGACAGATAACTTTAATCTACAAGTTGAATGAAAAAGAGAATTTATTTACTAAGTGTGTTGCTTTTTATTGCTATCTATTCGTATGCTCAGACAAACGGTTTTATTATTAAAGGACAAATAGTCGATTCGTTAACGAATGAAACGGTTCCTTACGTAACGCTTCGTATTGCGTTAGTTACAACGCCCCAGACGCCCGTGAAATTATTGGCCTGTGATGAAAACGGGAAGTTTGAATCTACTTTAAGTGTGGCAGGCAATTATGTGATGTCTTTACAATCTATCGGGAAAGTGCCCGCTTCAAGGACATTTACCGTTAATGAGAATAGCAGGACGGTGGATTTAGGGAAAGTATTTATGTTTGAAGACAACCAACGGTTGGCCGAAGTTACGGTAACAGCTCAAAAACCATTGGTGAGAGTTGAAATAGATAAACTTACGTATAGTTTGGAAGACGATCCGGAAGCGCAGACAAACAACACGCTCGATATGCTTCGCAAAGTTCCCATGATAACCGTAGACGGAGAAGATAAGATACAGTTGAAAGGCTCAGAAAACTTTAAGATCTATTTAAACGGCAAACCATCGAATATGTTATCGAGCAACAATGCTTCGGATGTATTGAAGAGTATGCCGGCCAGTTCGGTAAAAAATATAGAAGTGATAACCGAGCCGGGAGCCAAATATGATGCGGAAGGCGTTGGGGGAATCATAAATATTATTACCTCCCGCAATTCATTGCAGGGATATACCGGAACAGTAAGGGCGGACGGAAGCCTTTTGGGGCGTTTCGGCGGCGGCGGCAACCTATCGGTAAAAGCGGGGAAATTCGGCGTAACAGGGAATTATAACTATCGTTATCAGAACAGTCCGTGGAACGACTCCGAAACCATCCGCGATACCAAAGGCGATGCTCCTTCCCAATTAACCCAAATCGGAAGAAGTAAAAACAAGGGACCTTTCCAATTTGGTTCCTTAGAGGTGAGCTATGAAATAGATACACTGAATTTACTTACCATTGGCGCAAACCGCTTTAATGGAAACATGAGGAATTATTCGGAATTGGACGCCGCCATGAATTATTCCGGTGAAATGCCCGATTACCGCTATGCCAGTGACGGGTATGGCAAATATACTTTCGGTTCAACCGATGTGGCGATAGACTATCAACGCTCTACCCGTAAGAAAGACGAATTGTTTACCGTTTCATACAAATTCAGCAATTCGCCGGACGACAGCGAGAGCCGTACCTTATTTTCCGGCATCGTGAATTATCCTGATTTCTTACCGGCTTTAAATTCACGCTGGGAAACCAATGAGGCTTATACCAATGAGCATACAATCCAGGTAGATTA
>JAISDJ010000184.1 GCA_031264865.1 Tannerellaceae bacterium
TCAAAGCGCTGTTTATACCTTTACTTTTGAGAAGAACGGAACGCCCGGGTTACTGTTCCGGTGCGGAAGAGGGGAATTAAGGGCTGAAAATAATACAATCAGCGGTTATCAGCGATTGAATGATAAGACCAAGGTTTATCTGTATGCCGAAATGGATGTTACGCCGGAAAAACAGGAAGTATCGGAATCTTCGCTACGGATAACAATACCCGAAAATACACCGCATGTAAGCATGCGCTACGGTATATCTTATATCAGCGAAGAACAGGCGGAAAAGAATCTGAGAAAGGAAATAACCGGTTATAATACCGACGTCGTGGCAAAAGCTGGACGGCAGGCCTGGAATGAAGCATTGAACAAAATAAAAATCGAAGGAGGCACGGAAGATGAAAAAGCCGTTTTCTATACCTCTTTGTACCGTTGCTATGAGCGCCCGGTCAATATAAGCGAAGACGGCTATTACTTTAGCGCGTACGATGGTGAAATACATGCCGACGGAGGACGTGCGTTTTATACGGACGACTGGATATGGGATACTTACCGCGCCGCCCATCCGCTTCGGGTATTGATTAACAGGGAAGCTGAAAACGACATCATCCGTTCGTATACCTTGATGGCTGAAGAGAAAGGAACGAACTGGATGCCTACTTTCCCGGAAATAACCGGCGACGCCCATTGTATGAATTCAAACCATGCCGTAGCGTCTGTAATCGATGCCTATAACAAAGGCTTGCGCGGCTTCGACCTGGAGAAAGCCTACCTGACCTGTAAGGAAGCGATAGAAGGAAAATCATTGCTGCCCTGGGTAGAAATATCGGCGGGGGAATTGGATGATTTTTACAAGGAACATGGTTACTTACCCGCATTGAAACCAGGAGAGAAAGAAACCTTCCCGACCGTCCATTCGTGGGAGAAACGCCAGCCGATCGCCGTTACGTTGGGTACGTCTTACGACCATTGGTGCCTTTCGTTGATCGCCCGTGAATTAGGCAAGACGGAAGATGCCGCTTTGTTTTTGCAGCGTTCCTATAATTACCGGAATGTATTTAACCCGGAAACAGGCTTTTTCCATCCGAAAGACAAGGAGGGTGCATTTATAGAGGGCGTGGATTATCGCTACTCGGGCGGTTTGGGCGCCCGTGATTATTATGACGAAAACAACGGGTATATTTATCGGTGGGATGTGCAACACAATATCGGTGATCTGGCTTCGCTTATCGGAGGGAATGAAGCTTTTGCGGACGCGCTCGACCAGATGTTCAATGAACCATTGGGAAAGTCGAAGTGGGAGTTTTACGCCACATTGCCCGACCATACCGGTAATGTAGGACAATATTCCATGGCGAATGAACCTTGTTTGCATATACCTTATTTATATAACTACGCCGGGCAACCCTGGAAGACGCAGAAATGGATCCGTACATTACTCAACCAATGGTTCCGCAATGACCTGATGGGTGTGCCGGGAGATGAAGACGGTGGCGGCATGTCGGCTTTTGTCGTATTCAGCCAGATGGGTTTTTTTCCGGTTACACCCGGTTCTCCTACCTATAATATAGGCAGCCCGGTTTTCTCTCATGTGAAAATGGATTTGGGCAATCATACCTATTTTGAAATCAGAGCAAACAATGCCTCCCCCGAAAATAAATACATCCAATCGGCTATATTGAATGGAAAGGCACTGGACCAGGCCTGGTTCAGCCATGACGACATAAAAGACGGAGGCCTGTTATTAATTGAAATGGGGCCGAAAGCCAATAAGGAATGGGGAAAAAATACGCCTCCTCCCTCAGAAAACTGATACGGCGTGCAACGTTCCGCTATTCTTTTCCGTATTTATAAGTAAATACTTATTAATAACTGTTTGATATGAAAAAGAGAGCTTTTCTGTTTGTTACCGGCCTTTTATTGGCCGGTTCATTTGCATTCCTTCATGCCGAAAAGATAAAAGGAAATGGAAATGTCGTTACGAAAGAGATTCCGGTATCCGATTTTAAAAGTATAGCTGTCGGGCCGGGCGTAGAGTGTAGCAGCCGTTTCTTTAGTAAGAGCACGTATCAATCGCCTGTTCTGAACTATACACAGACGACGGGCGCTTTCGCTCTTTCCGTTACGATGGATGAAAATTTATTTTCATACCTGGAGATAAAGTCCGGTGGCGGCGACCTTTCCATCCGTACCCAAAGAGGTATCGTTATTAACCCAAGCCGGTTGGAGATAAATGCAAACGCTAAGGAATTGAACAAAGTAACCGTATCCGGGTGTATCGATTTTGTTACGGCCAATGCGTTTAAATCGGATCGGTTGGAAGTAGGCATTAGTGGAGCGAGCGATGTGAAAATGATATATCCCACACAGATTGACCGGTTTGCTATCGGAATAAGCGGAGCGGGCGATTTAATAGCCGAGGAATTGGTATGCAAAGAAGTGGAATGTAATATCAGCGGCGCCGGCGATATCGTGCTGAAAGGTAAAGCGGACAAGGCCAGATTCACCGTCAGCGGCGCCGGCGACATCAAAGCGTATGATTTTATTGTAAAGGAACTGGAATGCAGAGTATCCGGAAGCGGCGACGCCAAGATTACGGCCACTGAAACGCTGGATGCTACCGTGTCGGGCACAGGCGATATTCGCTATAGAGGCAATGCCAGGGCAAACACCCGGGTTTCCGGCTTCGGCGACATTAAAAAAGTAAATGATTAAGCCTCTCTGACAAGTACTTTTTTTCACCTCTTCTTTCAGCTTTCATCCGGACTGTAAACACCTGTGTATAAACGGTTATACACAATCATTTACAAGCCGGCTGGAAGCTGAAAGAAGAGGTGAAAAAACTACCTGTATGGGTAGATAATCCTTAAGAATTAAAATCCGTAAAATTATTTTGCTTATTTTTGCCCCGAAACTAATATAACAGGAAAAACATGAAAGGAATAGTATTAGCAGGAGGTTCCGGTACGCGCTTATATCCCATCACCAAAGGAGTATCAAAGCAATTGCTTCCCATCTATGACAAACCAATGGTTTATTACCCCATATCCGTATTGATGCTTGCCGGCATCAGGGAGATTCTTATTATATCTACGCCACAGGATTTACCCGGGTTTCGCCGGCTTCTGGGAGACGGTTCGGATTTTGGTGTCAGGTTTGATTACGCCGAACAGCCCTCACCCGACGGATTAGCCCAGGCTTTTATCATTGGCGCAGATTTTATAGGGGATGATTCCGCTTGTCTGGTGTTAGGCGACAATATATTCTACGGGCAAAGCTTTACGGCCCTGTTGAAAGAATCGGTACGTACAGCCGAAGAAAATCAGAAAGCCACTGTGTTTGGCTATTATGTTACCGACCCGGAACGGTATGGCGTAGCCGAATTTGATGCGGAAGGGAATGTGCTCAGCATAGAAGAAAAACCCTGGGAACCGAAATCAAACTACGCCGTGGTGGGGCT
>JAISDJ010000186.1 GCA_031264865.1 Tannerellaceae bacterium
CCTGCCACCTTCCCCGTAAGCCCGCCCGCTAACGAAGGCGCTTTACCGGCTGTTAATTCCTTGTCGGTGACATTCGTAGTAGAATAGCCCTGTTCTCTTCTGGTGCGAATGATACCACCCGCTGTTACTACCACCTCATTCAACAAATTAACATCTTCGACGAGAATGATTTCAACCGGCTCATTTTCGTAGATAGTAATTTCCTGAGATTTATAACCAACAAAACGGACGACTAAAGAGACAGGTAACGACTGTTTCGTCCTAAATTCAAAACGACCGTTGATGTCTGTAATCGTTCCTTCGGCTGTTGATTTTACATTGATCGAAGCCCCGGTGACGGGTTCTTTCGCGTTCTCATCAAGAACTTTCCCCCTGATGACCGTTTGTCCGGCAGCGCTGCCTGCAAGCAGTAGTATCCCGAATAAAACAAAAATAGGTTTATTCATACGATACAGATGATCGTGTTTTATGAAAAATCTGATTATTTCTATCATAATATATTATTTTTAATAAGCGCTTCCCATACTCCCTGCAAGAGGAGGAGGAAGTGTTTGTTTTGTAGATATGTATAAATAAGAAAAGTATGTGGAAAATAAATCAATATGATTATTGATAAAGGAAGAAAAGAGAGGTTAACAACACATTCGCATGTGAAAAGAAGAAGCGGAAGTTTGGTTAACAGAGATGGAAGTTTGGACTCGTAAAGGATTCGATCCATCGGGGATATCCTTTTTTACACCCTTGGGAGTGAGGTCTTTTAATTTAAAGAAGTGTCTCATAATTGTCAATTTTTATTATATTATGGAATGAATGAAAATAGTTTTTAATGTTTATCATGTTACACAGTGTAAAGTAGAACATTCCGATCAGTTCCTGCAATACCACAAAAGTGGTATTTTACATCCTGCTTTCAGCCGGAAATTAGAGCCGGCAAAAGGTGAAAAAAATCATCACAATGCTTTTCTCAAACCATCACAATGCTTTAGTAAAACCATCGTAATGCTTTTATAAAACCATCGTAGTGGTTTGAGAAAAGCATTGTGATGGTTTTTTGATGAAATAAATATTTCTCCCGCTATTCCCGGCTGAAAGCTGGCTGAAAGAAGAGGTAAATCTTTTACAAACACAGGTTCTTCATGTGAAAAAAATAGTTACTTTTAGCCTGTTTAAATTTTAAAGACATTGGATAAAAGAAGTATTTATCTGCTTTACGAACGAATACGTCATATCAGAGGGCACAACATCCATTCGCCGTTTGTTTATAACCTTATAACAAAGGTTATTGAAGAACGTTGTCGTTATTACGCTTTCGATGCTGTTGAATTGATCAGGAAACAACTTCTTTTCAATGAGGGGAGTCTTGTCAAACAGAAAGCGATTAGTCCTAAACACGGAGCGTTACTATTCCGGCTGACGAATTATTTCCAACCCCGGCATATCATCCAAATCGGGGCTACAACAGGATTATCTACTTTATACCTGACTTCGTATGCTACCGGGGTAAACTGTATTTCTTTAGAGAATCTGCCAGAGTATCTGCCTATTGCACGTTGGACATATAATAAAGCGGCCAAAACGGCTGTCGACGTCCGGGAGGGGGATTACAGACAAACGCTCCCGCAGGCTTTGGAGGAGATGAAACGGCCTGATCTGGTCTTTTTCGACCTGCGTCATGAACAAACGGTCAGGCTTTGGTTGTTTCACAAATGTATGGAATATATACACGACGATACATTTTTCGTTTTTGAAGGTATAAAAAGCGATTCGGTGGCGCGGGAGCAGTGGAAACAGGTATGCGCCCATCCCGACGTAATGGTAGCTATTGATTTATCTTCTTTAGGGATTGTATTTTTCAATAAGAAATTACATAAACGTACTTATTTACTTTATTTTTAAACTTATTTATTCAGAGATATGAAAAAGAGCGTAGTTTACACCCGCACAGGCGACAAAGGTACAACCTCTCTGGTAGGAGGACAACGGGTATCAAAAGCTGATAAACGGATTGAAAGTTATGGCACAACAGATGAGTTAAACTCTTTCGTCGGCCTATTAATAACTGAATTAACAGATAAAGAAGAATTAGACTTCTGTCAATTTATACAGCATAAATTATTTACTATTGGTTCGTATCTGGCAACCGACCCGGAAAATACCGACCTCAGAATAGAAAGTAAAGTTACTCCGGAAAGTATTGAGAAGATAGAGCATGAAATAGACCGACTCGATAATGCCTTACCCAAAATGACACATTTCATCTTACCGGGAGGTAGTCGTTCGGCAGCTTTGGCACATGTTTGCCGTACGATTTGCCGCCGTGCTGAACGACAAATTTATCGGTTGGCAGAAACAAGTGATGTAGAAGAGCCTGTGTTGGTTTTTATCAATCGGCTGTCGGATTATTTCTTCGTTTTAGCACGTAAAGAGTGTATTAAATATAATGGCAAAGAAATTATATGGGATTATACTTGTATCTAACAAATAAAGTTATATTTTTGCGGAAAATTTGAGAACCAAGCCACTAAGTGGTATAAATTAACTTTCGACGACTATGTATTGGACTTTAGAATTAGCCTCAAAGCTGGAAGACGCACCTTGGCCTGCGACAAAAGATGAATTGATCGATTATGCGCAACGCTCCGGTGCACCCTTAGAGGTAATAGAAAACTTGCAGGAGATGGAAGATGAAGGAGAAATTTACGAATGCATGGAAGACATTTGGCCGGATTATCCGAGCAAAGAAGATTTCTTTTTCAATGAAGAAGAATATTGAAATGTAAGGTACAAAAAAAGAATGTAGTTCTAATAGAATAAGAACGGGGCAGTGGCTTTTTATAGCCTCTTGCCTCGTTTGTTTTTTTATTTTTAATACAATTTATTGGTTTTCCCGCCGTTTTTTTATCGTATGAAGAGGATTCTTTTTTCCATAATAGCCTTCATGGCTTTAAGCAGTACTGCCTGGGCGCAATATGATGCGCAGTTTAGTCAGTACTTCATGGCTATGGGATATTACAATCCGGGATATGCAGGAACATCGGGCAACTTGAACACCTTCGCCGTGTACCGTCTACAGTGGATGGGTTGGGAAGGCGCGCCGAAATCGCTCTTTGCTACCGCCGACATGCCATTTGCTATCAAAAAGATTAACCTGGGGATCGGGGCAATGATATTTACCGAAAGTATCGGTTTATTCCGTAATTCCCATTTTGCTGCTCAATTGGCATATAAACAAAAATTGTTCGGCGGGACATTAAGTATAGGGTTACAGCCGGGAATTGCAAATGTCTCATTTGATGGAAGTGAAGGTAAATTGGATTTGGGAGAATCCGAATATCACCAAAAGGAAGACGAAGCTATTCCCAGAGTGAAAACCAGCGGCATGGGTTTTGATTTAAATGCAGGTATTTACTATACTCATAAGAATTTTTATGCAGGCATCGGAGCCATGCATGTTATGGAACCTGAACTGGAGCTGGAAGAAAATATTTTTACATTCATAGGCAGATCATATAATTTAACCGGCGGATACAATATTCAACTTAGTAATCCGTTGTATGAATTACAGCCTTCTGTGTTCCTGAAAACAGACCTGACTAGCTTCCAGGCTGATATTACGGCGCGGATGGTTTATAATAAGATGTTTAATGGCGGACTTTCCTGGAGAGTTAATGAATCGGTGGTAGTTATGTTGGGAGCCACATTCGGCAATATACAAGTAGGATATGCTTATGATTTTCCAACAATGGGCGTTTTACTGAAAGCAACGAGCGGAAGCCATGAAGTGATGGTGAGATATCAAGTGAAGCTAAACAAAACCAAGTCGGGACAGTATCGACATAAAAGTGTACGTATATTATAACAGTATATGAAAAGGGTATTATTAGTACTTATGGTTATTGCATTACTTCCTTCATGTGGAAGAAACTTGCGTAGCATAGGAGAAGTTACAGGAGCAAGAGCCGTAGCCGTAAACGAACCGGCCCCATATGGCATGGTGTTAATAAAAAGAGGTTCATTCGAAATGGGACCATCCGACAAGGATTCTTTATGGGGAATGATGTCGGAAACCAAAGGCGTTTCTTTTGATGCTTTCTGGATGGACCAAACGGAGATAACCAATGCCAAGTATCGTCAATTCGTTTATTGGGTGCGAGATTCTATTATCCGTGAACGTTTAGCCGACCCGGCTTACGGTGGTAATGATCTGTTTAAAATTACAGAAGACCGGTATGGAGAGCCCGTTGAACCTTACTTAGACTGGAACCGCCCGATTCCTTGGAGGCGAGCAACAGAAGACGAACAACTGGCGATAGAGAGTATTTATTATACCAATCCGGTCACAGGAGAGAAAAGATTAGACGAGAAGCAGATGCTTTTCAACTATGAATGGTATGATTATACCGCGGCAGCCTTACGCAAACATCGCCTGAATCCTGCCGAACGAGTACTTAATACGGATATTACAGTGGATCCCAGCGAGATTGTAATGATATCTAAAGATACAGCTTATATTGACGACGAAGGACGTATTGTAAATGAAACCATCACGCGCCCGTTGGGTAGCGAATGGGACTTCCTGAATACACGTATCATCAACATTTACCCGGATGAAACTTGCTGGATAAACGATTTTAACAATGCATATAACGAACCTTATATGCGAATGTATTTCCAACATCCCGGTTATGATGATTATCCGGTAGTAGGCGTAACATGGGAACAGGCTGCTGCTTTTTGTATCTGGCGTACCGACCTGTTTAAAGCGTCTATGAATCTTCCTTCCGGCCAGGCATTCGAGCCATTCAGACTCCCTACGGAGGGTGAATGGGAATATGCCGCCCGTACCGGCAAGAATGAATATAAATATCCGTGGGCGGACGATGAATTACAGAACGCAAAAGGTTGCTTCCTTGGGAACTTCAAGCCCGGAAACGGTAATTATACGGAGGACGGCCATCTGATATCTTCAAAAGTAGGTTCTTTTGCGCCCAATGAGTTTGGCCTTTATGATATGGCCGGCAATGTAGCTGAATGGACAGTCACTGTTTATTCGGAGTCAGGCCCGAGTCAAATGAACGATATGAATCCCGACTTACGTTATAATGCAGCGAAAGAAGACCCTTACGCCATGAAGTCGAAAGTGGTTCGCGGAGGTTCATGGAAAGATGTCGCCCAATTTATCCGTTCGGATATGCGCACTTTCGAATACCAAAATGTACCTCGATCATACATTGGTTTCCGTTGCGTACGCACACAGGTAGGTTTTTCACGTTCCAAAGGAAAATAATAAATTAAACACAATAGCAAGATAAAATACTTCATAGAAAATGGGAAAGTATAGAAGATATAAGAACAGGGTGGAAATGTACCTTTCAAGCGATAAAGGAAAGCGCTTACTGAACTTTTGCTACAGTTGGGGAGCTTCCATCGTTATTTTAGGCGCTATGTTTAAAATCCTGCACATGCCGTATGGCAACACAATGCTGGCGGTCGGCATGATTACGGAGTTCCTGGTATTCTTTATTTTCGGATTCGAAAAGCCGAGTTCGGACTATCACTGGGAGGATGTTTTCCCTGTATTGAAATCAAAGAATCCGATGGACCGTCCTGATTTCACTGGAACTCCGGTGTCTGCCATTATAAGCTCTTCCGCTAATCTGGAAGACGACGACGCTTCCGGCACTCCTAATCTGGCAGGGGCAAAGGTGAACTTCACCGGAGGCGGTGTGCAAAATGTAAACCTTGGAAGTATGGGCATCTCTCCTATTGATGTAACGGAAGAAGATACAAAGAATCTGTCTACCAGTATTAAGAAATTGAGCGCAGCAGCCGAACAAATCTCTAAAATGGCTGAGCTGACGGAAGCAACTCAAAAATATCTTGACCAACTTTCGGGCATGTCTGATCATATGGATCGCTTTAGTAAAGTTACAAATTCACTATCAGAGGTATCAGATACATTATTACATTCATATAAGAATATCACTGATAATTCAGACGGTATTACCCGCAATTCACAAGGATATGTTCAACAAATGGAATTATTGAACCATAATCTTACCGGACTAAATACCATCTATGAAATGCAGTTAAAGAGTATCAGTTCTCAAATTAATTCGATTGAACATATTAATGCCGGTTTGAATCGTATCAAAGACTTGTATAATGGTTCACTGACTGATAGTTCTGTATTCCGTACCGAAACAGAGCGAATGGCGCAACAATTGACACAATTAAATCAGGTATACAGCCGGTTGTTAAGCGCTATGACGATTAATATGGGACCGATTCCACAAAATCCATATCAACAGCCGCAGCAGCAAGGTAATCCTTATCAATCACCCTATACTAAGTAAATAAGATGGCAGGAGTAGGAAATAATCCTAATTCACCGCGTCAGAAAATGATTAATCTGATGTATCTGGTGTTCATTGCAATGATGGCGCTTAATGTGTCGTCGGAAGTATTAGATGGATTCGGTTTAGTAGATGACAGCCTGCAAACGTCTATCAGCAATACATCAAACCGCAATGATATTATAAGCAACGAACTACAGACGTATTATCAGGCAAATCCTGCCAAAGCTGAAGAATGGTACAACAAAAGTATTCAGGTTAAAAACGCTTCGGATGATATTTACAGCTACATCTCAGACCTGAAAGACCGTATTGTGAAAGTGGCCGATGGAAAGGATGGCGATCTAAACGATATCCGGAACAAAGATGACTTGGAAGCTGCTTCCCGTATCATGTTGGCTCCTATTAACGGAGAAGGCAAAAGGCTTAGGGAAGCCATAGATTCGTATCGCAAAGCAATGGCCAATATGGTGGACGATCCCGATAAAACAGCCGTTATTGAAGCGACGCTCAGCACACAGCCGCCTAAACAGGTGGGCATTAATCAACGAAACTGGGAAGAGTCGCTCTTCGAAAATATGCCGGTCGCCGCCGCTATAACATTGCTTTCCAAGCTGCAAAGCGACATACGCTATGCACAGGGGGAAGTGCTCAACAACTTATTAAGCAGTATTGATGTAGGTGATTATCGCGTAAACATCATCGAGGCGCAAGTGATACCGGAAAGCCAGATCGTCATGCGGGGCAGCCAGTATAAAGCTAATATCGTATTATCGGCTATCGACTCAACCAAACGCCCGGTGGTGTATGTAAACGGGCAACGGCTTCCCGATGAAAACAAGGGGCTGTTCACTGTCAACACAGGAACGACAGGGACATTCCCCATAAAGGGCTACATAGAGATGCCGAATAGTGATGGAAGTATGCTGCACCGCGATTTCGAAAGTGAATATTTCGTTACCGAGCCAAATGCCACTGTTGCTCCTACTTTAATGAATGTATTATATGCTGGTTATACAAATCCAATCCGTATAGCCGTACCGGGTATACCGAGTGGCAATATAACAGCTACGATGACAAACGGTACATTAAGTCGCAATGGCGATTTATGGGATGCACGCCCGACAACCATAGGTACCGAGGCTATTATTTCGGTTAATGCCCGAATGGCAGACGGACGCGTGGTGCAAGTGGCAAACACGCCTTTTCGTGTACGCGCCTTACCCGATCCGCTTCCTTATATCGACTATAAAGATCAAAACGGGAATATCCGTAAATTCAGAGGCGGCAACCTGGCGAAACGTAGTTTGGTGGAAGCAGATGGGATTTTTGCAGCTATCGATGATGATATATTAAACATAGCATTTACCGTATTGCGTTTTGAGATTTCGTACCCCGACTCGTTCGGCAATATGATTAACGAACCGGTGGAAGGAGGTAAATTCTCCGAACGACAGAAAAATTATATCCGTGGTTTGGCACGAGGGAAACAATTCTGGATAAACAGGGTCGTAGCTCGTGGACCGGATGGGATAGAACGTACTATATCACCTATTGAAGTAAGAGTAAATTAAGATAAAAAGATATGAAACGCTTGTATTACATACTGGCTTTAGCAGGTTTTCTTATGACATCCCTCCCGTTATATGCACAGGAAGGGAACGACGCCCAACAAGAGCGGAGAGGACCGCGTGCACGTACCGGAAGCAGGGAAGCTGATAAGAAAGAGTCGGGTTTACCGGAACTGACCGTACGTGCGCAAGATATGAATGAACGCATGATACAGGAAATAGGTAATGCACGCTGGATGCGCGTAATTTACCGGGAAATCGATTTGGAAAAAGAGCAGAACGCCCCACTGTATTATCCGGTAAAGCCTTTGAACGGCAATATGAATCTTTTCTCTACTATCTTCCGGCTGATGAGCGAAAACAAATTGGTTGCCTATCGGTATGAAGATGGTTTTGAGGCTTTTGATGAAGACCATCTTATCAATTTCAAAGAAGATGTACTAGACAGAGCGTATATTTATTACGAAGAGATTCCTGGACGCGCCGGAGAAGAACCCTCATATATAATCAATGAAAGTGATATCCCATCGGCAGATGTATTGGCGTATTACGTCAAAGAAGCCTGGTATTTCGACCAAAACAATTCCGTATTCGACGTTAAGGCGTTAGCGATTTGCCCGATACTCACCACCTCCGGCGACTTGGGCGAACAGACCACTCCGCTTTTCTGGATACCTTATGAAAATATCCGTCCATATATCACGAATTCGCTTATTATGACGTCCAATATTAATAATGCGAAAACATTTACAATAGACGATTATTTTCGTCGCCGTATGTTCGATGGCGAAATTATTAAAACGGAGAACCTGATGAACCGGACATTACGACAATTGTATCCGGAACCTGATTCGTTAAAGCTGGCTCAGCTACAAATAGAAACCCAACTGACTACCTTCCAGGAATCATTATATTGGCAACCCGACACGACTCAGGTAGCTGATACAAAACAATCAAAAAAAGCGACTAAATCGGCTCGTACTGCTAAAACAGCATCGACAAAAGAACCAAAGCAAGTGAAAGTATCAGCGCCCAAAGCAGAAAAAAGCGCCGCACCGGTTCGGAGTGTTCGTAGAAGACGGTAATGTACTGGACATTATTTTTAACCTTTATACGTATCGGAACCTTTACGATCGGTGGAGGTTATGCGATGCTTCCGTTAATTGAGCGGGAAGTTGTAAATCGTGGTTGGATTACAAAAGAAGATTTTATCGACCTTTTCGCCGTAGCACAGTCCTTGCCCGGTATTTTTGCTGTCAATATATCTATCTTTTTAGGGTATAAATTAAAAGGTATCAAAGGGAGTACGGTTTGTGCATTAGGCACTATCCTACCCTCTTTTATCATTATACTTGCTATTGCTCTTTTCTTTTCCCAAATACAAGATAATGTATGGGTGGAAAAGATATTCAAAGGGCTCCGTCCGGCAGTAGTAGCTCTGATTGTTGTCCCCTGTATTACTGCCGTCCAATCGGCCGGACTTACCTGGCAAACCGCTATCATCGCAATAGCCGCAGCTCTGTTAATATGGCTGGCAGGTATTTCGCCTGTATATATAATTGTAGTGGCTGCTATCGGCGGTCTTATTTGTGGACTAAACAAAAAGAAACAGTAACATGATATTCCTGCAACTATTTTGGGTATATATAAAAATTGGGCTTTTTGGTTTCGGAGGAGGCTATGCAATGCTTTCACTCATCCAGGATGAGGTAGTAGACAAGTATGAGTGGATCAGTTTACAGGAATTTACGGATGTAATCGCCATTTCACAAATGACTCCCGGCCCTATCGGCATCAACAGCGCTACCTATATAGGTTATACGGCCGTACATAATGCAGGGTATTCTACCGGGCTTTCCATTTGTGGTTCTTGTATAGCTACCTTTGCCGTATGCCTTCCTTCATTTATATTGGTGCTGATTATTTCGTATTATTTCAACCGGTTTAAACAAAACCGGTATGTAGAAGCCGCTTTTACAGGATTACGCCCTGCCAGTGTGGGACTAATTGCAGCAGCGGCTCTACTACTTATGAATCACGAGAATTTTATCGATTATAAAAGTCTTCTCATTTTCGGAGCAGCCTTTATTCTCGCATGGAGATTCAAACTACACCCTATCCTGATGATTTTTCTTGCCGGTATTGCCGGACTTATTCTTTATTGGTAAATCCACGTATTCACCCTCTGTCGGAGCGCTTAATGTTTTCTCTATAAGCTCCGGATTGGCCAATACTTCAAGTGTTTTTTCCAACACAGGGTCATCCTTCAATGTTTGTATCAGTTCTCCTTTTTGATAGTAATACCGTTTTACGATTTCAGAAGCCATCATCTGTTTGATTTCATTCTTAAACCGGTTAAAATCGCGTTCAATATCAGGAGTCAGTCTGGCTTCCAATTCGATAAACAAGGTAGAATCGCCATCTATATATCCTTCAAATTCGGCTACATCCTTTAAGTTTTTCAACAATTTTTCACTTTGACGGTCATAACTGAAGTTCTTTTCTTTAGCATATGCTTTAAATGCTTCAAAATCCTTATCCGTTACTTCAAACTCTTCTACCGAAGCAATCGTTTTATGTTTTTGCACATAATCCGTTATAAAATCAAATAACACATAATCATTCAGTAAATAATACATCAACGTAGGCATCTTGGATTCTTCCACTTCAAATTCGGGACGAACCCCTCCCCCATCACGCACAGGGCGGCCTTTCGACGTATAGAATACGTTGGTCAGACTATCGGGTATATTGCCCACGCTTCCGTCGGGATTCCGGTGCGAATAGTCTACCTGTTGGATACAACGCCCGCTTGGGATATAATACTTACTCATGGTGATTTTCACCTTTCCGTCATACGGAAGGTCACGCGGGCTTTGCACCAATCCCTTCCCGAAAGAGCGTTGACCTACCAATACGGCACGATCCATATCCTGCAACGCGCCGGAAACAATCTCGGCGGCGGAAGCCGATGCACCATTTATCAATATAGCTAAGGGTATAACAGTATCTATCGGGTCGCCGGAAGTACGGTAGGTGCGGTCCCATTGGCGTATCTTACCTCTGGTTGCAACCACTTCTTTTCCTTTCGGCACAAACATATTTACTATTTGAACAGCGCTTTCCAATAATCCGCCGCCATTATTACGCAAATCCAGTATAAGCGATTTTATTTGATGATTTTTCTGTAAATCGTCAAAAGCCGCTTTTACTTCTTGCGCACTTTTATCGGTAAAACCACTCAAATAAATATAGCCTACATCCTTATTACGCACACCATAATAAGTAACCTGATTAACCAATATCTGTTTACGGATCAACTCTATCGTACGGGGATTCTTTTCGCCCGGGCGCTGAATCTTTATTTTCATTTTGGTATTGGGTACGCCTTTCAGTAATTCGCTTACCTTTTCGCTCGACGTCTTTTCCACGTTTACGGTGTCAATGGCTAAAATACGGTCGCCGGCCTTCAATCCGGCCAACGCTGCGGGCGACCCTTCAAAAGGTTCTATAATAATAACCCCTCCGTCACGCTCGCGGATATACGAGCCGATACCGGCATATTCTCCGGTAGTCATTACCTGCAATTCGCCCATATCCTTTTCGGGAATATATTCGGTATACGGGTCGAGGCCGCTCAACATGGCGTTAATCCCCCTGTTGATTGTTGCTTCAATATCCAGGGTGTCTACGTAGAACATCTCTACTTCCTTCACCAATGCATTGAATATATCTAATTGTTTACTTACCTCAAAACGATTGCCATCTTGTGTCTGTGCTTGTACGGACTCTACACTTCCCAAAAAGAGAAGCAGGCTTGATGTACATATGATGCTCTTATAGATAGGTCTATACATATTTTGTTTTTAGTTAATTCGATGTAAATGTATATAATAAAGCGTAGTTTACGACAAAATGCTCTTTACTTTTAACTTTATTTGTTCCCAATAACATGGCGGCACTTGTGCGCCAATAACGTCTATGACATATCCTGCCAGCATGGAACCTATGCGTCCGGACTGTTCAAGCGTAGCGCCCATCGACTGCCCATAAAGGAATCCGGCAGCAAAATGATCGCCGGCTCCAGTCGTATCAACCGGTTTCCCTCCTTCGGCAGCTACTTGTATGATTTCTCCATTTCCGGCAATTAGAGAACCTTTTTTACCGAGTGTAACAACGGATACATCCACCATCTGGGAAATTTCCCGAATGGCTTTCTCCGGTTCCAACCCGGTAAAAGCCTTTATCTCACTTTCATTGGAGAAAAGAATATTTACATAGCGAGGGATAATATCTTCCAGAAAATCTCTGAAAGCATTGACAATATTAAAATTCGATAAATCTAGCGCTATCTTCACGCCATGCCTTTGAGCTTTCTCCATAGTAGAGCGCACCAAAGGTTCATTCACCAAAAGATATCCTTCGATGTATATATAATCATATTGCGCAATTACCTCTTCACTAATATCATCGGGCGCCAATGTAGGAGCCGGGCCAAGAAACGTCCCCATGGTGCGCTCGCCGTCCGGAGAAATCAACACGGTACAACAGCCTGAAATCCCTTTTGTCTTGGCAAAATAAGGAGTAACGCCTACATCCAGGAGCGCCCCTTCATAATATTCACCCAAAGCATCGGAGCCTATCTTTCCGATAAAACCCGCTTTTGTTCCCAAATTAGCCATGGCGCGCATCGTATTACAAACCGAACCTCCCGGAACCTGTGTCCGTTCCAGATGAGATTGTGTTTTCTGGATAACAATCATCTGATTCTCATCTATCATATCCATAGCGCCTTTTACGATTCCTATCTCTGCAAGTGGAGCATCATTTTCCAACTTCAGCAGTACATCCACCAACGCATTTCCTAAACCAAGTGTACTCATCAAAAAATATTTTCTGCAAATATATTGCATATTTGGAAAACATCCCGTACTTTTGCCCTGCAATTACAAAAAAGCGCTCAAAAGAACGCTCCGTAATGCCAGATTATTCTTCCTTAGCTCAGTTGGTTAGAGCATCTGACTGTTAATCAGAGGGTCCTTGGTTCAAGTCCAAGAGGAAGAGCTTACCGCAACAGCCGCTTATGAGAGTAAGTGGCTGTTTTTATTTCTCCATCTTTTTTAACACTTCCCCGTATTATCAAAAAATTGAACTTATCTATATAATCTTGATTCACGTTTAACGATCTCAGCATTAACAATATCTTCACTAAATACAAATTCAGACTCCGTAAGACGTATAATATCATAATCCGTAGATTCAAAATATGTTCCTACCATTATGTTTCCATCCTTATCCCTTGTGCCCCAATAAACTGTGCTACTTATTTTTATTTTATCCTCTTTTGTCCATTCCCAAGTACCAAACGCTGTTTCATTTCCAGTTTCATCAATCCGCTCATAGGATAATTTCCTCATATAAGTTCCATTTTTTGTAAATGTTATTGATTTTACAGCTATATCATCATAGTAAAATGAACCATCTTCATAAATATGTTTAATTTGTTTAGAAAGCCAGGTATGACATACTAATTTTGTTTTTTCTGAAACATCAATTGGCTCCATCTTATTTACAACATAAGTTTCTCCTTTTATCGTAATCGTTGCCGTTTCATTTGTCATAGTTATCACGATTGTTCCAAACTCACTCAAATTTAAAGTATAAGTGTTTCCATCCTGATTTAGAGAGGAATAATCTCCAATAACAATAATAATCTCAACGGATTCACCATTATCAGCTCTTAGTTGAGATGTTTGAACCTGCGATGATTTAGTTTCGTCTGGTAAACTCGTAACCCTCTGAGCGATGATGTACTTTTTGTCGCTTGTGAACTCAAAAGAGTCATAAGCGGCATTTTTATCGGAAACATCCCATTTGCCAAAAAGAATATTTTCATCAGCCAAAGATGGATCGAGATCACCTACTTTTGTGCAGGATGAAAATACGGCTAAAGATGCGAACATAAAAATGCTTAAAACTGATTTTAGATAATTTATTGCTAACATAAATAAGATTTTTTTAGGTTTCTTTGATTGATTTATCCATATAATTTATCGTTTCTAAAAAGTTTATTCCTGTTTTTGTCAAAATATTGACATTTTGATATTACTACAATATTGCGTAAAGTTATGTAAATTCTTAAACATTTCAGTGTTTTTGTGCTCAAAATGAGCTGTCTAATTTGCTCTTTATGTGATGCCTCACCCAATTCACAGCCCTGACATCAGGCCGTTTTGGCTATTTGCCGCAGGGTTTCAGAAAAACATTACGAAGTCTTGAGGAAAGGAATGTGATGCTTTTACAAAAGCATTATGATGTCTTTACAAAAATATTACAATGGTTTGGTAAAGACATCATAATGAAAAATCGGAAGACTCGAAAAGTACAAATAAGCGAAACAGGGAGTTCGTTCAGACGCCGAACAGATTAAAGAAATGCTCGGCGTCAACCATTAACTTAATGACATTGGCTTTTTTATTGATATATGTTCTTGGATAGATTTTTTCGTTTGAATAAATATATATTTTCACTTAAACAAACAGCATCATATCCTCTATTTCAGATTTCATAACCTTAATGTATATCCTATCATAATTAAATTGATTTAACTTTATCGAGTACAAGTATATTTATGTTCAGATGTTTCCCATGAAGTCCTATGAATATCACGATCAGAAGTTCCTGTAAAGAACAATTCAGATTCTGTTAGTTTTGATATATCATATTCTTGATAATTTATTCCAAACAATGTTTGCACTATTTTTCCAGTATCATCATAAATATAATTATACCAAGAAATACCAATTTTTAATTTATTATCTTTTGTCCATTCCCAAGTACCATCACGATATGGTATATATATCTTATCAGAGTCTATCGTTGGTTCAGATATTTCAGAATCTAATTGTTCAATATATGTTCCATCGGATGTAAATGTTATAGTTCCTTCTACAATATTAATAAAACTATAATCTAAAGTTTCTATAATCTCATAAGGATTATTAGGATTAGGACTACCTAACCAACAATTAATTGTTTTTTCATTTCTAAAATTCCACGTATGAGATAATAATTCCGTTCTCTCAGATATATCAATAGGTTCCGTCTTATTCCCGATATAAGTTTCACCATTTATGGTAATAGTTGCGGAACCATCGGATATGGTTATTGTTATTATTCCGAACTCCTTTAAATCTAAATTATACGTATTTCCATCTTGCTGGAGTGAGGTATAATCTCCAAATATAATGATAATATAAACCGGATTACCTCCCGGATTATCTTCGGCAGCTTTAGTAGTAACCCGCTGGGTTACTATGTACTTTTTGTCGTTTGTGAACTCAAAAGAGCCGTAGGTTGCATTCTTATCGGAAATTTCCCATTTGCCTAAAAGAAGACTTTCATCTCCGGTATTTTCAGTATTTTCAGGATCAATTACTTCTACTTTCGTGCAAGTAGAAAATACGATTAATGATGCGAGCATGAAAATACTTAAAACTGATTTCAAATAGTTTATTGGTAACATAAATAATATTTTTTATTGTTAATTATTTGGTAATGAATATCTCTTATTCTTTCTTTTTGTAATGTTCATATTTATCCATCAGTTGTAATTGAATTTTGCTCAATATTTTATTCATATCCGCTTCCAAATCGCTAAGTTCTTTTGGGCTAAACTTAACATTGCTTACCAGATCATTTCCGGGTTCAACCAAATCCTTTCCATACAAGATACGCATTGGCTGTCTGACTGCGGACAACCAACGTTTTAAGAGTGGCGCTGCTTCGTTTTTCGGCCCACTGAACACGTCAAAAGATGTGCCTTTTTTATTATACAGATCATCTTTCAAGCGAGCCGAGTTACAAGATACCAGTCAGCGAAATTTACAATTAGGTTTTTCATTCTTTTAAACATTTTTTGCTCCTTCTTGGCTTCAGAAGAAAGAACTTTGTTAGTTGTTTTACTAAAAAATCGGTTTATTAAACGAGGAAAGCGTGAAGCCATTGACTTACTTTATTATATCAGGCTCTGGTAAACCGGCGAACTAAAATAAGAAAACAGCCCACGCCTATACAGGCGGAGAGCGATTAACTTATTCTCGTTCTGAAATTTACCAGATTTCGATATAAAAGAATAAGCAAACACTATCCATGTTTGTTTTTTACCACGATGTAACGCCGAAATATTACTATTTCAACCCAACAAAGTTATACAAATTTCCAAATATCTTAATGCTTTTTGCTCAAAATGGGCTGCTCAATTTGCATCTCCGTTTAATCCCGGTACAAATAGAACGATTCAGAATGCCAAAACATGGCCTTAGAAAAAGATTTATATCTTTGAAACAGAAAAACTTTACATCTATAGGTCACAAACACATTTATAAATCCTCTCCCGCAATTGGTCGCTGAAAGTGATTCAAGCCGCTTCGCTTCGCCAACAGGTATGCGATATTTACAGTCAGGCTTTAAAACGTAACAGCGTATAAGGGCGAATGATTTTCTTTATCTTTTTTTTAAAACAAATTGCATATATGGAAAACATCGCATACCTTTGCACGCGATTATAAAAATTCTTCCTTAGCTCAGTTGGTTAGAGCATCTGACTGTTAATCAGAGGGTCCTTGGTTCAAGTCCAAGAGGAAGAGCTGCCAAATCAGAGAGTTGCATTTATTATGTGACTCTTTTTCTTTTTAAAGAACAACCTCACAGATATAAATAAACCGATCGATTCTTGCCCACTTGAATGCCTGAATGTAAAACATGCCTTGCTTTACCTGATGTCCAATTTCTATTCAATTTCTGTCCGAAATGAAATTATCCGCCTGACAAATAGCGTGTACCTTTCCAACAAATTTATAACCAATAAAAACAATCATGCCTATGGAATAGTAATGCAGCAAACAACGAATTTCGTAAACAGAGAGAACAAACGAAACATTTATCTCATAACAACAGTAAAAAATTATATGAAAAACAAGCCTTTGTTAACAACAGTATTGAATGAAATAAACCATCTGTACATAAGATTAAACGCTCTTTTTGTCTTTTTGTTATTGGTTTATATTTCATCCATCGGAGCTGCTCATGCAGAATATCCATCTGCGTTGCCGCAGCAAAACAACCGTACGGTAACGGGTACGGTGGTCGATCAGAATGACGAGCCGATCATAGGGGCCAATATTCTTGAAAAGGAAACAACGAATGGTGTCATTTCCGACTTGGATGGTAAATTTAGCCTGCAAGTGTCGCCAAACGCGGTTCTGGTCATTTCATATATCGGATATGATATACAGGAAGTAGTGGTAGGCAATCAAACACAACTCAGGATTACCCTAACGGAAAGTTCGTTGGGCTTGGAGGAGGTCGTTGTAGTGGGTTATGGTACGGTATCTCGCAAGAATCTGACGACTGCTATTTCGAAGATCTCGGTTAATGATGTACCGAAAGTGGGTAACAGTACAATGTCGCAGTTGCTGATGGGGCGTGCCGCAGGTTTGCAGGCAACGTTGGCCAGCGCCCAACCGGGTGGTAATGTAGACATATCCATTCGAGGTGCGGCAGCGCCTATCTTTGTGGTAGATGGCGTGATGGTGCCAACGGATGCGCTCGAACCGGGTGCAGGAGGATTGGTTACGCCAGCGTCGATTCAACGTTCGGGGTTGGCCGGTTTGAATCCGGAAGACATCGAATCTATTGAAATTCTGAAAGACGCTTCGGCATCCATTTATGGGATTGGCGCGGCCAACGGGGTGATCCTTATTACAACCAAGAGAGGGAAAGAAGGGCCTGTTAGCGTGAATTATGAAGGAAGCCTGTCGACAGTAGTAAATTATGCTTATCCTGATCCACTCGATGGACGTCAATACATGGAGTATGTAAACTTATTCAGCAAAGAACAGTATCTATACAATAATAAGCTGGCTCCTTATGGCCCTACACCTTATAGCAGCGGCTGGTCGCCTCTGTACAGTGATTCACAAATTGCAGCGGCACAGACTACAGACTGGAAAGACTTGATTCTACGCAATGGTAGCGTAACCAATCATACGATAACCATCAATGGAGGCACGAAGAATTTCAATTATTATGTGTCGGGTAACTACTATAATCAACAAGGGTCGGTAGTTAATTCGAGCATGGAGCGTTTTGCTTTGCGAAGTAATATGGGGCTTACGCTTTCGCCGGTGGTGAAGCTCACCCTTACCATGAACGTAAACAACAACAGTTACCTCAACTCCACCGTAGGAGGGACTTCGAATGGGAAAGGACCGGAAGCCGCCGGTTCTCTAACCTCGGCACTGACCTATCCACCCTACCTGCCGGTGCGCGACGAGAATGACAAATATACCGCTTTTCGAACCATTCCGAACGCAGTAGGTTTGCTGGATATAGACGACCGTACGAACACCTACGGTACTTACATTAACCTGGCTGCCGATTTCACCCTTATCAAAGAAATGCTCACGGCACGTGTGCTCTACGGAAATAATCTGGAGAATGTACGCCGTTCTACCTATATTCCGTCTGACGTCTATTTCGAACAAATGTATAAATCGAGAGGTAACCTGGCCGAGAGCCGCCGGATGAATCAAACCATGGAAGCAACAGTGATGTTTAACAAACGCTTCTTTGATATGGTAAACACGGATATTGTAGTAGGCGTAGGGCGTTACCTGAACTCGGCAAATGGTATGAACACTACGTACGACGGGCAGTATGACGCCATTGGCAATGACAATCTCGGATCGGTATCCGGTACGGTATCGCCCGGTTCGTCTCGGAGCGCCGATGAGAAGCGTTCACAATTCCTGCGTGCCAACTTCGACGTGCTCGACCGTTATGTGCTTGGGTTTACGCTCCGCCGCGACGGTACAGATAAATTCTTCCCCGATAAAAAATATGCCCTTTTCCCCGCGATATCACTGGCTTGGAAGTTCTCGAACGAATCGTTCCTGAAAGAAGTGGAGTGGATCAATCTGCTGAAAGTAAGGGGTAGCTATGGAAAGACCGGCAATGACAATCTGGGAACAACCTTATACGGCACTTACGGACCGTCGGCCGCTTACGTGATTTTCGACAACAGTGCCACAAAATACGTTCCCATCACGCTACAAGGACTAGATTATCCGAACGTCACTTGGCAAAAGACGATTATGATGAACGCCGGTATCGATTTCTATCTGTTTAGAAACCGTGTATCGGGTAGTTTCGACGTATTTCGTAACGATATCACCGATATGTTGGGGACGGCCAACACAGCGGGGCTTTCCATGTTTGCCACCTATCCCATTAACGGTGGGCATCAACGGCGCGACGGCTGGGATGCTACTCTCAACACGAAGAACATCCTTTCGCGCGATTTCTCCTGGTCGTCGGTGCTGACGCTTACTAAGTACCGTTCGCTCTGGATAGAACGTATGCCCAATTACGACTATAATCAATATGAAGAGCGTGGAGTTGTAACAACTAACGCACGTTATTATTACGAGACCAAAGGTATCATCAATGCAGATAAAAGTAATATGCCGGCTTCTCAACCGGAGGCGGCACAATACCCCGGCTATCCGATCATTGTTGATCAGAATAGCGACGGTGAGATTACAATAGACGATATTAAACTGATGGACCTCACACCCAAGCTCTACCTCGGATTCGGCAATACGTTTACCTACCGTAATTTCGACCTGGATGTGTTTGTCTACTCGCAATTGGGTGTACACAAGTATAATTATGTGTTCGACTGGGCACTCCCGACAGAATTAGCAAACGAGAACAGCAATGCGAACATCTACATCGAACGGGTTTGGAACTCGCAGAATAATCCGAATGGGACACTACCAGGCGTGGCAGCCAGCCTGGCTTCTGTTTCCCTACCCGGAGGCGCCGGTACTGATGTACGTTATCAGAATGCCTCCTTCCTACGCGTTCGCAACATCACATTGGGCTATAACTTCAAAGCCGGCAAGATTGCAGGGCTGAACAAGGTGATAAACAACATCCGCCTCTATGTAGATGCACAGAATCCTTTTGTGATTACGAAGTTTGAAGGCTTCGACCCGGAAGTGTATACCGGTGGCAACTATAAGGGCGGCAAGGCCGAATATCCGCAAACAGCCACTTATTCGGTGGGTTTAAAAATCAATTTTAAATAATCAGAACGATGAAAAAGATAGTATTCAACACCATTATAGCATTCTCGCTACTGGTTCTCAGCAGTTGTGACAATGATTTTGACCCGAAGATTTACGGCAAATTATTTTCATCCAATTTTCCGCAAACGGAAGCCGACTACGAGTCGTACCTCATGTTTTGTTATCTTCCATTCGGCGATACGTGGGGCTATACGCCTCCCGGAAGCTCTTGGCAGCACACATTTTATGTACCCGAGGGTGGTTTTGTGAGATTGTTCGACAATACAGCCGACATTGCCTATCCCTGGACAGTAGGTAACTGGGGAGGCGGCTGGCTGCAATTGTCGCAAGCCAACTATAACAATTGCCATCTTTACGGCCGTGCGTCTAGCGGTGGCAGCCCTTCGCACTTCGAGAAAGTAAGAGATGTAACCCGATTTACCGAAATTATCGGTACACTTGAGGAGGCAACGGCCCTTTCGGACGAAAAACAGCGGCAGTTTATAGGTGAAGTCCGCTTATTACGTGGCCTGATGATGTATTACCTGCTCCATATCTATGGCCCGACACCCGTCATCCTCAATCCGGAAGACATTGGTAATACGCAGGCAGAGGAGAACATGGTGCGCCCATCGCTCGACGAAATGGCAGCCTATATTTACGATGATATGGACTATGCACAGCAAAACATGCAGAACACAGCGCCCAACGGACGCTATACCGCTGACTTTGCACGTTTCTGCCTGATGCGCCACTGCCTGAACGAAGGCGATCATATGCAAGGCTATTACGACAAGACCATCGAAATGTATGAAGCGTTGAAGAATCGCGGGAAATACGCCCTGTTCACACAAGGCGGCGCCACGGCCTATGCTGATCAGTTCAGGCAGGGCAATAAGTTCAACTCCGAAATCATCATGGCATTATCCACCAGCCTATCAGGCGATGGTACCGACACAAAAGGCGATTTCAATCCGCTCTCGTTCTATGTAGTCCCGTCCGACGTGGCACGTTATGCCGATGTAGCAAACACCATTCCTACGCCATTCGAGAAACAAGGAGGCGGATGGGGACAATGTTTCAACGTTTCGCCCGACTTCTATGATACGTATGAAGAAGGCGATATGCGCAAAGACGTTATCCTGGCCTCGTATATACAGAACAATGCCGATCGTGTTGTGGTCGGACGTGAAGACGTCGGCAGTAAATGGTCGGGGTTTATTCTCAATAAATTCCCTATTGAGATAGACAATGCCTTCCAGCCTACTGACGTACCCCTGGCACGTTGGGCAGACGTCTTACTCATGTATGCCGAAGCAGTAGCGCGCAAAAGCCAGACCGTTCCCACAGGTGAAGCGTTACAAGCCGTAAACAGCGTACGTGCACGTGCAGGTCTGAACCCGTTGAATGGCGCAGCTATTTCCAACTACAACGCTTTCATGGACGCTTTACTCCTCGAGCGAGGACACGAGATGCTCTACGAAGGCCAGCGTAAAATAGACCTCATCCGCTTCAATAAATACCGCCGCAACTGCATCCTCTACAAGGGCATGACTCCCACGCACCAGTACATGCCCCTCCCCGACTACGCCATCCAGCAAGCCGAAAGCTACGGGAAGGTATTAAC
>JAISDJ010000207.1 GCA_031264865.1 Tannerellaceae bacterium
CCTCCTGTTCCGTCTGTTCCATGCCCCCGATGTATACCCGCTTGAGGGCTTCATGCCGGGCTTTTATCTCCCCGTTTCCACCCCGGTCTACATATTCATCCCCGGCTTTGAGGCGGTCCACTATGGGGAACCTCCTGTCGCAGACAATTTGCTTTAGCTGCTGCATTTCCAGCCTGTCAAGCCGTTTGTCATGCTTCTCGTCTGCGGCGTAAAGTTCCCGGAAGGCAAACCGCTTTATGCTATTTCCGACGGGTTTAACCAGGCCGATAAATCCGGCAACGGCGACAATGGCAAGCATGGTACTTACCCAGTTATTAACGAGATACAAGATGGCGTTCTTGATGTCCATTGTTTAACTCCTCTTTATATAGTCCTTTTGGAAAGGTTTATTTTAGACTATATTTGTTGATAGGAGGCTTATATGTCTGATTTATCACAGGATGAACTTATGAAATCTATAGATGAACATAACTGGAAGCTGTACGAGGCCGGCAACCGCATTATTGAAAACTTGAACCAGCGCCAGGGGGAAGAAGACGATAAAACAGACAAATGGATGATGACCTTGGCATCCGGTTCATTCGGCTTATCTTTCGCTTTTATCAATCAGATCGTCCCCATAAAGGACGCTTCTTATACCGCGTTCCTTATTGTCGCCTGGTCATGTTTTTTGACCGTACTCATTCTTGAAATTATCGCCTTTTATGGTTAGCTCTTTTTGTCATTCTGTTCGCGCAAAGGAAGAGGCGGTGGCTCTTGAGCTAAAGTATAGAGGCATTGAACCCGAATATAAAAAGAGGAGTATATTTTTCGGCGCAAACGCGCTTTTGGGATATGCCTCAATTCTAGTATTTATAGGTGGTTCAATATGTCTCATTCTGTTCATAGCGAAAAATCTCCTGTAATTACCGCCACCGAACAAAGGTCCGGTAAACGTCCCCCGGTATCTACGCCATCTCCGCCCCCGCTGCACACCCCGGAAAAGCCGCCCAGAAGCCCGCCGCCATCCAAGCCGGCCCCGGAAAAGCCGAAGAAATAAAAAAACGCTTGCTTAGGCGGATAAACTCCTGAGCAAAACCGGTAAT
Source organism: Tannerellaceae bacterium (assembly GCA_031264865.1). Lineage (GTDB taxonomy): Bacteria > Bacteroidota > Bacteroidia > Bacteroidales > Tannerellaceae > DFXE01. The sequence continues at coordinate 1,086 of JAISDJ010000207.1, forward strand.
TTGCCTATACTTCCGCTAAGTAATAGGGGGTATTTCCGTTATAATTGCATAAAAACGTAATATAATGCTTGCCTTGTACCGATATTCTATGATAAAATCAAAAAAATAGGAGATTATACCATGCAACAAAATCAAGATCGAGATTTTGAGTATTTTATTCAAAATATAGAGTCTTTCTATAAGCAATATGGGCATAAATTTCTGGCGATAAAGGATCGGAATATCCTGGGCGTGTATGATTCGTTTAATGCGGCACTAGAGGAGACGCTCAAACAGGAGCAGATCGGGACATTTATCATTCAGGAATGTTTCAAGACCAGGGAAGAATCGGTATACCATTTTCAAGGCAATGTGATGGCTGTTCATGCCTAAGAATAATTTAAGGGTCGTAAAAAGTACAACAACCTATGGTAATTGCTTTACAACGTCATATCCTAAGATTTCATCTACTCTTGATAATGATGTTTTCTTGGAATCCGCAATAGATTCTAATGAGAAGTTAAGGGTAAAGGCTTTATGGGATACCGGAGCAAACGGTTCTTTAATTCGCCCTGAAATAGCAACTAAATTAAACCTTAAGTCTATCGGCAAAGCATTAATGAGCACCCCTTCAGGAACAGACGTTCCAAGCAATGTTTACTATATAAATTTACACTTGCCAAATAAGGTGGCCATTTCTGAAATACGAGTTGTTGAGGGGATTCCAAATAATTGTGATATGCTTATAGGAATGGATGTAATTGGTTTAGGTGATTTTGCGGTAACAAATTATAACGGTAAAACGGTTTTTTCGTTCAGAATACCATCTATCGAGAAAATAGATTTTGTTAATGGCGCATATTTTACGCCAAGTGGTGATATAAGATAAGCCCGGTGCCGGGCAACTAAGACGTTTGAAATGAGGTGAATTATGAGAAAATTTTCAGTTATTTTATACGGTATCTGAATACCGTAATCAAACCACTCATTATGGTTTTCATACACATGTCCTTTTACCTGGAAGCTCTTTTTCTATGGACCCGGTTATAACGGAAGAATATGCGACATATCAGGATGCTATTGTTTATTTTATGAAAAGATGTAATATTATGGGAGCCGACCAGTACTTTCCATTTTTAAGGAAATCCGGCATAGAACAGAAGGAATTAGGATTTTTTGATGAATGAAGCATTATTTTTAGAATTAAAACAAAATTTTAATAACCGTATAAATTTCCGTGATAAAGGGAAGAACATCTATCAAATAATAGCCCCATTTTATCATGAAGATGGCGATATGTATGATATATTTCTCGATATAAGCGAGGATGGTTCTTTAATAAAGGTTTGTGATCATGGTTTAACCCTGATGAGGCTGTCGTATACTTACGAATTGGATACCCCTAAAAAGGAAGAAATTTTTTTTCAGATTTTACACGGTAACAATATTGAAAATGATAATGGAAATCTGTGGATTGAAGTATCTAGAGAAAACCTTTATATGGCAGTACTCCGGTTTACTCAAATTATCTCTAAAATAAGTAATATGCAATTATTCCGCCGTGAAGTAATCCGCAGCATGTTTTATGATGACCTTCAGGGATTTATAATGGAGGAGTTCCCTGATTTCTCTCCTATAAATCCTTACCTGCCTATTCCTGAACGGGAAGATTTGGAAGTAGATTTTTGTTTTCAGGCAACCCCTAAAAAATTATTTTTATTTGGGGTCAAAGACAATGCAAAGGCGCGGCTGGTTACTATTTCGTGCCTTGAGTATATGCGTAATACCATTCCTTTTCGGAGCATTGTAGTCCATGAGGATTTTGAATCTCTATCTTCTAAAGATAGAAAAATTATAACTAATGTCGTTGATAAACAGTTTACAGATTTTGCAGACTTTAAGAGTAATGCCAAAGTGTTTTTTAACCGGGAAATAGCATAACTTAAG
>JAISDJ010000030.1 GCA_031264865.1 Tannerellaceae bacterium
GGAAAAGTTCTTTCCCGCCCGGAAAGGCTTACACCGGAGATGAAAGACAAATTGCAAAAACTAAATAAAAGTATCACGGAAGACGATAATAATATTCTATTAATCGGGAAACTGAAAAATGGATGAATGAACCTCATTTCTTTCACATAATATCTTTTTTATCGGACTTGTTGTTGGGAGTAAGTAAACTTTAACTACCTTTGCGGTCGAAATCTTTTAAGACAATAACCAAAAAGAAGTTCCTTCAAACGATGATAAACAGAATATTAATCCGTATCAAAGTCCTGCAGATATTATATGCGTATTACCAAAATGGGACGAATGACTTGAAAGTTGCGGAAAACGAACTACTCTTTAGTTTGCAGAAATCGTATGACCTATACCATTACATTCTCCTCCTGATTTTAGATTTGACAAACCTTCAAAATCGTATTCTCGATAACCGAAAGCATAAATACCGTCCTACGGAAGAAGATAAGAATCCGAATATGCGAATGGTAAATAATCGCTTTGCCAGACAGTTGAGAGAGAATGAAGCGTTGAACAAATACATCTCCGAAAGTAAGATTTCGTGGAGTAATGATCAAGACTTCGTTAAAAGCGTATTGGATTTGATCTTGGCTTCGGAAACCTATGCGGAATACCTGGCTAATCCCGACGATTCGTATACAACCGACAGGGAGTTCTGGCGCGCTGTGTTTAAAAGAGTGGTTTGTGGAGACGAAATGATTGTTGATTATCTCGAAGATAAAAGTATCTATTGGAATGACGATATTGAAATAGTGGAAACCTTTGTGTTGAAAACGATCAAGCGTTTTGAAGAAAAAGAAGGAAGCAAACAAGAACTACTGCCTATGTTCAAAGATCAGGAAGACCGTACGTTTGCCGTCAGACTGTTTCGTGAAGCCATTTTACATGGCGACGAATATCGTGAATGTATCAGTCGCCATATGAAAAACTGGGAAACAGAACGTATTGCCAACATAGACTTGATTATTATGCAACTAGCTATTGCCGAAATACTAGCATTCCCTTCTATCCCCGTTCGCGTTAGCTTGAATGAATATATTGATATGGCTAAATATTATAGCACACCTAAAAGTGGAACCTTTATTAACGGCATATTAGATTCGGTGGTAGACGAGTTAAAAAAAGAGAAGGTATTGTTTAAAGATTGATTATTATCATTACATTTGCATAGCTACCTATAATTGAATAAATAAAACGATAATAAAATGAATTTACAAAGTATTTTACTTCAAGCTCAGGGTGCAGGTGGTGCATCGTCATATCAGGGTATATTGTTGATGGTAGTAATTATTGCCATTTTCTATTTTTTTATGATTCGTCCGCAACAGAAGAAACAAAAAGAAATAAGAAAAGCCCGCGAAGCCATGAAGCCAGGCGACAAAATAGTTACAGCCGGTGGTATTTATGGCAAGATAAAAGAGATTAACGACGTATATATGTTGGTGGAAATTTCAGACGGCGTACGTATCCGTATTGATAAATCGTCTGTTTATGCTTCGCCGGAAGATGCTCAGCAACAACAGCGATAAAAATTATAGTAAATGAAGCGACTTGAAAATATAAAACAATCCTTCAAGTCTATACAACGAAAGATTAAAGTTCTTTTGCCTCATCGTCAGTGGAAAGAAGCTTTAATCTTTCTTGCATTTGTTCTTGTTTCGTTCGGTTTCTGGGTGTTGCAAGGCATGCAGGAAGAATACGAAATACAAGTAACAATCCCCCTACATTACAGAAACCTGCCTCCGGAGATAGCTTTTGTACAATCCCCTCCAACCGAAATAACCGCTCGCGTGCGGGATAAAGGAGGTGTTTTGCTGAATTATTCGATTGCCAATAAAATTTCGGCGATAGAATTAAACCTGAAAGAGCTACATACAGATAAAAGCGGGGCGTTTGTTTATACAAAAAGTGATCTGGAAGGGGCTATCATGAAGAAACTTATTTCTACAACAAGCCTATTAAGTTTTGAACCACAACAGATACAAGAACCATACAGTAAACTGATAAAGAAGAATCTGCCTGTCGTTTTTAATGGAGATATTCAGACGGAGCCCGGCTTTGTTATCTCGAAAGACATCATTATTACTCCTTCCGCCGTAAATGTATATGGCAGTGATGTAGCGATGGAAACGTTGCAATCGGTTAAGACGACGTATTTGGAAATAAAAAAGGCGAAGCGACCGATAAACCGTACGGTTCAGCTCGAAGAAATAAATGGTGTAACCATTGAGCCGGCTAAAGTAGCCGTGGCTATTATGATTGAAGAATTTACTGAAAAAACGCTGGAAATTCCGCTAAAGAACGTAAATACACCCTCTGATTATACCATCAGGATGTTTCCGTCTGTTGTGAAGGTTACTTGCACGGTACCATTATCTCATTATGTGAATTTAACGGAAGATGATTTTGCAGCAGAAGTGTCTGTAGCTAATATTGATAGAAACGTATCCGGTATGCTGCCTGTTCTCTTAACAAAGAAACCCACCTGGGTAGGTAAAGTGACGATTACACCAGCCTCAATCGAATTTATTTTAGAACAAAATTCGCGAAATGATTAAGTTAGGCCTTACCGGTGGGATCGGAAGCGGGAAATCAATTGTAGCCTCTTTGTTTGAAGTTGTAGGAATCCCTGTCTATGTAGCCGATACGGAAAGTAAGCGATTGACAAATACATCTCCGGTAATACGAAAAGAACTTAGTGGTTTGTTTGGAGAAGAACTGTATAAGAACGGAACCTTAGACGAGAAACGCCTGGCTTCTCTTATCTTTACTGATAAAGAGACCCTAAACTGTGTAAATGCCATTATTCATCCGGAAGTAAACCGTGACTTTCTTCAATGGGTTGCCAAACAACAAACGCCGATGTGTGCGATAGAAACAGCGATCCTTTTTGAATCCGGTTTCGATAAGTGTGTAGACCTGTCGATAATGATATATGCACCGTCTGAATTAAGAATTAAACGAGCTGTTGCCCGCGACAAGGTGTCTTATGAAGAAATAATCCGACGCATCCATAATCAATTGCCGGACGAAATAAAGAAGGAACGCGCAGACTTTATTATTTATAATGACGGCAAACAAGCCCTGATCCCACAGGTGGAAAAGCTTTTAGCCGGAAATTAATGAATGTCTTTCAGGTAAGCGTCTATCGCCTTTTTAACCGAACCATGTAATAATAACAGTCGTTTGGCCTGTTCGTAGCTTAGACTGAGTTCTTCCGTCAGCATCCGTGTTCCTCTGTCTACCAACTTATGATTGGTGAGTTGCATGTTTATCATGCGGTTTCCTTTTACCCTTCCTAATTGGATCATGGTGGCGGTGGTGATCATGTTGAGTATCATTTTCTGAGCTGTCCCACTTTTCATCCGTGTGCTTCCGGTTACGAACTCAGGGCCTGCAATGGGTTCGATGGCTATGTCGGCTTCGGCGGCTATGGGCGAATCGGGATTGCATGAAATGGAGGCGGTAAGGATACCCTGTCCTCTTGCTTTTCGAAGAGCGCCGATTACATATGGGGTAGTGCCGGATGCAGCGATACCTATTACCGTATCATTGATGTTGATATCATATTCCGTCAGTTCTTGCCAGCCTTTTTGCATATCATCTTCGGCTGCTTCTACCGGATTGCGTAATGCCGTATCACCTCCGGCGATAAGTCCGACGACTAATGTGTTTGGCATTCCATATGTCGGAGGAATTTCCGATGCATCCAATACGCCGAGCCGGCCGCTTGTTCCGGCTCCCAGGTAGAAGATACGTCCTCCCCGTTTCATCCTTTTTACGATGCTTTCTACTAATTGTTCAATTTTTGGTATTTCTTTTTCTACGGCAAGCGCTACTTTTTTATCTTCATTATTAATATCAACCAATAATTCATGGACAGACATACTGTCGAGATTGGTATATAATGAATCGGATTCGGTAATTTTCTGAAAAGCCATACTGTCAGGATTAGGAATGATAGGATAAAAGCCCTTCCATAGGGGTTTGGGTAATTTGTTCGACAACTAAGGAGAGTGATCCGGCGGCGGCAACCAGTACATCCCGGTAATAGAAAGCAATAGAGCCGGTAAAGGATATGGGATACTCCCTGTAATCGTACTGCATTACGTTACGGATAAAGAATTGTTGGAAACTGTTGTACACAAGGTTGTATATAGCCGGTTCCGTGATGTTCTCCAGAAGGAATGTAGAAAACCCAGCCAGGTAACGGTTCGGGAAAGGCTGTTTGTATACATGTTCGAGGATTACAGCTGGGGTAAGCCCGAACTGTTCGATAAACTTATCTTTCAGATGTACAGGCAGTTGATTTTTCAGACAGTCGCCCACTAGTATTTTACCAAGTACAGCTCCGCTTCCTTCGTCACCTAAGATGAATCCGAGCGGCGATATATTCTTAACGATGTCTTTCCCGTTGTAAAAGCAAGAGTTCGAGCCCGTTCCTACTATACAAGCAATGCCCGGCCGCTTGCCGCATAAAGCGCGGGCAGCCCCCATTAAATCGCTACAGACTTCGACGGAACAGGGCAGATAATGGTGTATAGCGTCGATAATCAATTGGTTTTTTTCGGGAGTTGCGCAGCCTGCTCCATAAAAATAGACGGCCTCGATTGTAAATCCGTTTATTTCGGGTAATAGTTTTTGTTCAATTTCCTTTTCGATTTCATCCTGATTTTGAAAATAAGGATTCATACCCGAAGTAACGATTTCCTTTATCGATTTTCCTTTGCCTGCGATACACCACGCTGTTTTAGTAGAACCACTATCAGCTATTAATATCATAGTTTGTATATCATGTTTTGCAAAATATAAACACCCGCTCCCGATAAATAGCCGAGCAAGGCTAGCAGAGAAATACGTTTGAGATACCAGATAAAGTCTATCTTTTCTAATCCCATTACGACAACGCCTGCAGCCGAACCGATTATCAGCATGCTTCCCCCCACACCGGCGCAATAAGCTAAGAACTGCCAGAAAACGCCGTCTTGTACGAAGTTTATCAAATAAGAAGGATCGGCGGCAGCAGCAACCATCGCTTCGGTAGCCACAGGATACATGCCGATTGCGCCGGCTACTAACGGTACATTATCAACAACGGCAGACAACGTCCCGATAATTAAATTGACAGCATATACATTTCCGATGTTAACGTCCATCCAGGTAGAGAAACTTCCCAGTATGCCGGCGCATCGTAGCGCGTCGACAGCGAGTAATATACCAAGAAAAAACAAAAGCGTGGATCCATCGATCCGGTGAACAACTTTGGAAAGCCGTAGTTTTAAATCTTCAGGGATAGAATCACGCCGGTACATAATTTCCGTATAAACCCATAAAATACTAACGCCAAATAGTATGCCCATAAACGGAGGAAGATGGGTAATGGTTTTAAACACCGGAACAAACAGCAAACAGCCCACCCCCAAGATAAGAATGGATAGCTTTTCGTTCGTTTTGAGTTCTTTCAATAATTCGTTATCTTCCTTTTTATCATGGATATTATGGGGCGAAGAGACATCTCCATGAAGAAGTTTCCGGGCGATTAATACAGGTACAAGCGCTGAAACAAGGCTTGGGAGAAAAAGGTGTGGGATTGTTGCCGAAGTAGATATATTCCCCCGCACCCACAGCATAATGGTGGTAATATCTCCGATAGGCGACCAGGCGCCTCCGCTATTAGCTGCTATAATAATAATGCTGCCGAAAACCCATCGCTCTTTATAATTGCCTATCAATTTGCCGATCAACACAATCATTACAATAGCTGTTGTCAGATTATCTAATACCGCCGACATGAAAAATGTGATAATGGCAATCATCATCAATAGTTTGCGCTTGTTTTTGGTGGTAATACGATTGGTGACGAACATAAATCCTCCGTGTGCATCAATCAATTCAACGATAAGCATCGCTCCGATCAGGAATATCAATGTAGAGGCAATATCACCGATACTTTCCAATATCTGATGTTCAACAACGTATTTAGTAATCTGTTCTTTATAGGGCAGATTGACTAGATCCGGAACGGATTGGATGTATTTTTCAAATTCTTCGGGAGAAGCGGCAGGTATAAGGTTCTCCACAGTCGAAAGGGTGTACAAAACCCATAAGACAATTCCAGTAAGTAATGCGGTTCCTGATTTGTTTAGTTTAAGCGGATGTTCTAAAGCGATGAGTAAATACCCAATCAGAAAAATGACAATCATTATGGTTATCATATGTTCGGAATTTAAGTTTAAATTGTTAAGCCATGACAAATATAAAAATTATATTGAGAGAAATCCCAATTCATAGAACATCTTTTCATAATCTTTTGCTTTATCTTCTAACGGCTTAGGATATGCCCGCGAAGAAGAAGGCATGCGATAGATCTTAATTATCCTATTGTTGTCGATAGAGCAAGAGGCGAATGTGCCTACTTTCGGCGCATCAAAGGGTAATACGGAAAGCAAAGTGTCCATCGCTTTCTGCCCGGTGATTACAAGGGCTTTGCAAGAAGGAATTTTGTCTAGTATTTCTTTCGGTTTGATAGGCGTTACTACTTCGAGGAATTTATCGGATGCATTCTCTTTTAAACGAATTATTTCCATAGCTGTGTCGCCCAATCCGATGCCTTTTTCACGACAAAACTGTTTGGCTTTTTCCTCATCAAATGTTTTCCCAGGCGTTGCAAC
>JAISDJ010000043.1 GCA_031264865.1 Tannerellaceae bacterium
TTAATAACATTGATTCTTGTTGGTGCATTATTGTTTGCTAAAGCCAAATTGATACCATCCGGAAATGTGAAGATGGTGGTCAATGGAGAGAAGGAGTTTGAAGTTCCGATGGGAGGAACTGTTATCAGTGCACTTCAAAGTAAAGGTATTTTCCTGTCTTCCGCTTGTGGTGGAAGCGGTAGTTGCGGACAATGCCGTTGTCAGGTAGCGGAAGGTGGTGGTAATATTCTTCCTACCGAAGTGGGTTTCTTCAGTCGTAAACAAATAAAAGACAATTGGCGGTTGGGATGTCAGGTTAAAATAAAAGAAGACATCAAAATACAAGTGCCGGAAGAAGTATTTGGGGTAAAAGAATGGGAGTGTACAGTGGTTTCCAACCATAACGTGGCTTCTTTCATCAAAGAATTTACGGTAAGGCTTCCCGAAGGCGAAGTGATGAACTTCCAACCGGGTAGTTATGCACAAATTAAGATTCCTACCTATGATTTGAAGTTTACAGACTTTGATATAGACGACCGTTTCAAACCGGAATGGGATAAGTTTAAAATGTGGGATTTAGCCTGCAAGAACGACGAAGAAACAGTTCGCGCTTATTCTATGGCAAACTATCCTGCCGAAGGTAATATTATCACATTGAACGTACGTATCGCTACCCCTCCGTTTGATAGAAACAAAGGTGGATGGATGGATGTAAAACCAGGTATTGGTTCATCTTTTATTTTCGACCTGAAACCGGGTGATAAGGTACTCATGTCTGGCCCTTACGGAGATTTCCATATCCTCAATACGAAGCGTGAAATGTTATATATTGGCGGTGGAGCAGGTATGGCCCCATTGCGCTCTCACTTGCTGCACTTATTCAAGACATTGAAGGTAACCGACCGTAAAATATCTTACTGGTATGGAGCTCGTTCGAAAGCCGAAATATTCTATGAAGAAGACTTCCGCGCCATTGAAAAAGAATTTCCAAACTTTACCTTCAATATCGCTTTATCCGAACCACGTCCGGAAGATCACTGGACAGGTTATGTAGGCTTCATTCATCAGGTAATCCATGATAATTATCTGGTAAATCAGGATGCACCGGAAGATATTGAATATTATATGTGTGGCCCGGGCCCAATGGCTAACGCAGTAAAAGGTATGCTGGATAGCTTAGGTGTTCCGCCGGAAATGTTGATGTTCGACGACTTTGGATAATAAAAGAAGGAATTAAAGTAGTCAAGTAGTTTTGATAGAAAAGCGTAGAATTATAAATAAATTCTACGCTTTTTGCATTTTTCATACAATAATCATGCAGCGTTTCTCGTTAGTATAACATCTTTGTTGACGTAGCCATCAAATTAATTAGTTATGAAATCTTTGATTCTATCATTTTTTTTAGTAATACTTGGCTATTCTTTTTTCTTTAACGAGAAAGAGGAAACAAAGCAAGTTATTACTCCTCCTATGCAAAAAAACTCTGTGTATTATGATGTCCATCCTGTTTTGGAACAAACTGATTCAATTCTTATCTTAAAAAATAAAATTGCTTTTATTGAATAATATCCTCACCATACATTAATACTAAATAGGAGTCTGTTTATGGATTTCTTCCATGAAGTAAATTTCATCAAGGGAGCAGTAATTCCTATATTCTTATTTTTTTGATCATTTTATAGGATTAAAATGACGAATCGTAATTATTATTACATCTTCCGAAAAGAAAAAAATTGAAAAGCTAAATGTTAAAAACTGCTTTAATAGATTTGTTATATTAAAATAAAATGTTTATTTATTACCAAAAATAAATCATTATTTATATATTTTGCGCTAAAATAAATATTTCAACACAAGTTTGTATTCTAACATAATAATCATTTAATCAATGAATTAATCATAAATAATCAAATGCAATGGACAGATTATAAATATTTTTCAAATATATTTGTATAAAAAATAAAATGTATATTTGTATTTTATTTTTTAAGATAAACTCTTAATTAAGTATAAACCTTTATTAAAATTAATTTTTATGAAAAAGAAATTATTCTATCTATTAACATTATTCTTACCCATTGTATTATTATCCTGCAATGATAATGATGGAACCGAAATTAAGAATACAGATGAAGTTATTATCACAACAAAAGCTTTTGATACTTATTTGCATGTCGAATTTATTGATGCAAAAACTGGAGAATATCTGAAAGGACAAAAGGTTACAGTGAATGTAATGGGAACCGATGCTAATGCTGTATATAATAATTTAGGTGCAGAAGGAAGCGAATATACAAGCGAAATTGGTATGTTAGACTTGGTTGTGGATCCTTCAAAAAATTATTCAGACTTTATTCTTAAAGTATCAGTAGCTGGGTATAGCGATTACTATCAAAGAATTCGCATCGATGAAATAAAATTTACGCCAATAAGAATATTAATGACTAATCTTATTGATTTGCCGGAAGGTGTGTCTAAAGGTGAACAAAAGCAAATAACGATTCCTGTGGATGGAAAAACAACAGAAAATGTATCCATTAATCTAAATACAGCAAATACGATCAACATTCCGAAAGGAACCATGTTTAAAGATGCTTCCGGAAATGTAATAAGTGGAAATATCGAATCAAAAGTATTATTTTATGATCCGGTAAAAGAGGCTGCTTTAAATGCATTTCCAGGTGGTTTGGATATTGAAGCTGTACGTCCCGATGGTAAAACGGCTAATATCACATTTACTTCTGCCGGATTATTCGATATTGAACTACGATCGGGAGATAAAATCGTAAAAACGATTGAAGGAGGAGAAATTCAGTTGACAACAAAATTAAGTCCGTCTTTAGTTAATCCATATACCAGAAACCCGATAAAAGTAAATGACGAAATCGAAATGTGGAGTATGGATCCTGCTACAGGTGTATGGCGATATGAAAAAACTGCAAAAATAAAACGCAATACCAACGGGGAGCTATGCCTTCAGGAAAATATTGATCATTTAAGTTATTGGAACTGGGATTGGTTTACAAATTCATGCTCATACGGATCCAAGATTAAATGGGAAGGAAATGCATCAGGTGTATCTGTATTGGTGAAGAACCAACATCCGATGAATAGCTATAGTAATCAAATAACTACCATAGTAGATGTAAATGATAGTTATTATAATAATCTACAATTCCAATATGTTCCGCAAAATATGCCTACTACTTTAACTTTTGAAGGTTACGGAGCAGACAAAGATAATCTGACATTTGAACCTGCTATACTTACAATCCCTAATCTTTGCGATGGAAAAACGTACACGGTAAAAGTAACTGAAAAATCAAACTATTATTATATTGACCTTGATTTAAAAGTTGTATCCAAATCAAATCCGAATATTGTAATAAAACCGTATGCTTATGCCTATATCCGTCCGTTTAATGGATTATACTATTCATACTATCAATTATCTGAAGGGATACTAAAAACGAGAATAAAAGCTGAGATCGATTATGAAATTTGTGTGTATCTTGGCAGTTATTATGGAATTGGTAAATTGAAACTTCAGGAAGCTGGTAGTCAGGTGAAAGTTACCATTACACCCGAATTTGTATATAACTATGATGATTCATCCATAGCTAACGCTGATACTGAAGATATTATTGTCGATAAACCTTCCGATAATATCATCAAGATATCGACTGTAATTGCTCTTTCAGACGAAGATATTAATAAAATACGATAAATTCATTCATAAAATTAAGACATACATGAAAAGATCGATAATATTTGTTTTCCTTTCCTTTTGCATCTCTTCTGTTTTTTTCTTCTCTGCTTGTATTAATCATGATTATGATATTGATAATATAAATAAAGAAATGGTATTTAGCCATGAAGAGGGAATATATATGTATTTGGGAAATTTTGATTCTATTTATTTAGCTCCCATCGAGATCGGAAACATCGAACAGATAAAGTATATAAAAAATATAGAAGGTGTGTTTTCAGAAAATTTCTGTGAATCATTTATCATTACAAACAATAATCAGGAAGAATCAATAGGATCTATTACTTTCGAAGCAGACTTCTTTCCGGCCATAAAGGATGTAGAGAACAAGGAATTTTCGGATATTAAATTATCCATAGAAATAATAAACCCAAATGGACAAAATATCGGTATAGTTATTAATGACCAGACGTTTGATCCGAAGAAGAACGAGGCGCAACGCTTTAATGCCGTTATTTCAAAGGAAGACGTATTGAAATTGAAAGAAGCGTATACTTTACGATTGATATTTGTATTTAATACAAAAAAAGTAGAAAGTAGTGATTATTTCCTTTTAAAAGACGTAAGAATAAAATCTTCCGGAGGTATCAAATTTGAATTATAAACTATCTTTAACAAATTCTATTAAATGAAACGGTTATTATTTGTCTTATCAATATTCTTATTAGTACTTGGATATCCATTGATGGCTCAATCAACGTATTCAGACTATTTTATTAATACCTCGCAAACACGTTCGTCTTTAAATCCGGCTTTCAGACCTAAGCAAGGATATATAGGTGTTCCATTTTTGTCGAATATTTATGTAGATGCAAAAACAAACAGTCTGAATTTAGACCATCTGACTTTCAAGAAGGAAGGAACTATTGTATCATTCTTACATCCATCAGTAGGGATTGGCGAGTTTTTATCTGCAATGGGCGAGAATAATTACCTTTCGGTAAATGCTAATTACCGGATTGCTTCCATCGGATTTTATGATAAGAAAGAAGGATTCTGGACAATAGATCTGGGAGTAAGAGCTATCGCTGATGTCAATATACCCAAATCTCTTTTTGACATGGCTAAACGGGGATTGAGTGATGATGAAAATGATGTTTTTGAATATAACATTAATAATGCAAAGGCTAATGCTTCCGCTTATATCGAATTAGGTGGAGGTTACTCACATCCGTTATTGGAAAATAGTCTGTTGATTGGCGCTAAAGCAAAAGTATTGCTGGGGCTTGCCAATATGAATTTGGATATAAAACAATTTAATGCTTCGGTTGGACATGATAAATGGGTTGTCAGAACAAAGGCTACATTGGACGCTTCCCTTCCCGGTATAGCGCCTACCTATGATGAAGATGGTATCTTCGACAAAGCAAAATGGAATGAGAACTTTGGTATTTCCGGATTTGGACTTGGAGTGGATCTGGGGGCTGTCTACCGTTTTGAAACCCTGTCTCAATCTATATCCAATAAATCAATACAGAATATTTTGGGCAAGTTGCAAGCATCATTAGCTTTCACCGACATTGGCTTTATTTCATGGAAAGAAGGAAACTCTATGAAATTGAGTACACCCAGCCATGAAGTTGTTATATCTCCCAGAGACCGGGTCATAACCGAAATGATGGATGAATATTTTGAAGATTTACTGAATGATTTTGAAGAAGCTGTGAATTTAAAAGAAACAGCTTCCGAAAAAGGAGGGAAAAGTACCGCATTATACACTACCATGAATGTAGGGTTGGAATACGAAGCCTGGGGTAATAATTTGTCAGTAGGCCTGTTATCTTCTACCAGATTAGTAGGTAGCCATACAATAACAGAGTTTACTTTATCGGGAAATTATAATCCTGAAAAAATCAAGTGGCTCGCAACTACACTGAGTTATTCCTTTATGCATAATAAATTCAATAGTATTGGATTAGCTCTTCATCTTACTCCGAGTAAATGGATTAATTTCTTTATTGCCAGTGACTATTGGGTTCCTAAACTGAATAAAGAATTTTTACCAACAACAAGTAAAGCAATGAATATACAATTCGGATTGTCTGTCCCCATAGGAAGATTGATTAACTAGTAACTAAATAAATTGTAAAAATGAAGATTTTATTTTCGAAGACACCAAATAAAAGAACATTTACAAAGAAATGGATGTGTATGTGCTTTTGTGTACTGTTAATATGCGGATGTAGTAAAGATGACGAGACACAGGAGAGTGTCCTTTCCTTAAACAAAGAGAACATTATTTTTACTCCAAAATCTACCGAATATCAGACTGTAGAGGTTACATCTAATATAAATTGGACTGTATCGATAACACAAACAGACAATTGGCTCTCAGTCACTCCTATGTCCGGAAAAGGTGACGGTGTGATAAATTTCACAACTGTTGAAAATATCAGTATGAAAGAACGAACAGCCACAGTTGCCATTTCCGGTGCGGGCGTAACAACAAAAAATATAACAGTAACACAAGCCGGTGCAGGTCCGACTTTAACATTATCAAGTGAAAATATCGTTTTCAAAGCCATACCTTCCAGTCCGCAGATAATCAAAATAAAATCCAATATACAATGGAATGCTGAAATAGAACAGTCTAACGACTGGCTTACCATTACGCCTGCATTCAATAACGGAAATGATTCACTTGCAATATCAGCAAAGCCAAATCCCGGCATAGAGCGTATTGCATCCGTTATTATTTCAGGAGAAGGCATTTCTGACCGTGTAATTCAGGTTACACAATCCATTCCGGCCGAAGGTGAGAACAGTCCACCCCTTGTCGATTTTAATTTTGAAGATATGATTGACCGATATGTCCTGACAAACAAATCAACCGATCGGGATGGCGATGTTTTAGTATCTAAATGGGAATCATCAAATAGTAATATAGTTTTCTCTGGAGAGGTAAACCCGTATTTTTTACTTCCATACGCCGTTGGCAATAATAACACGGCTGATATAACTCTTACCGTGACAGACGGAATTTATACAGTTTCAACTACAAAAGCATTACCCATACCGGAAACTACATGGTATAGAGTGTATGAAATGGCAAAAATCGTTCAGACATCCGTCGCCAATGATGTAAAACATGACTGGTATATTAGCCAGCATAAAACCGGCGTACATAGTAGCGTGAATTGTGGCCCTACAAATGTTACTATGGCATTGAAATGGGTATATCCTGACTTTAACAAAACGGTAGAGGATGCCAGAAATACTTATCATCCGGAAGGAGGATGGTGGTACACAAATGACATTATTGATTATTTAAATCTATGTGGAGTAAGCGGAAGAATCATACCTTTTGGTATTAATAAAAGCAGTGATTTAATGGCAGAACTAGATAACGGAAATATCGCTATTTTGTGTTTGGACATGTATTACATTAGAAATCAAACAAAAGGGATACAATGGCCGGTAGATAAATTTTATTATACGGACATTGACTGGGGGCATTTTATCGTAGTTAAAGGCTATAAAATCGCTGATAGACATATTTTGTTCGAAGTATATGATCCGGCATCATCAATGACCTACTCAGATGGAACCTATATGGGTAAGGACAGGCTGTACAGATCGGAAGATATTATGAAATCAACAGACGTCTGGTGGAAATATGCGATTATTATTCATCCTCAATCACAATTACGGAAAGGAGAAAGAATACCCTTTAATAGAGATAATATTCCAAATCAAAAAGGGAGATAATGACTATACGCAGTATGGTTAGAGTAGTCAAGGAGAAAAAACAAAAAACTCCTTGACTACTTTTTTATATAATAATCCGGATTTGTTTACGTTTTTCTATTGATTCATTAATCAAATTGGATTCTATTTTTATGAAAACGATACATTTTTACAGCCCTTTTCTGTTGTTGTCTTTCTTTTGTTTTTATACTTCCTGTACTCAAAAAGAGCTTCTGGTGAATGATTCAATTCGATTGAATCAGATAGGATTTTATCCCTCCGAAGAGAAAACGGCTGTGGTTGTAGACGGAGAAACTGCTTATAAAAAATTCTCGATCCGTAATTTGGAAACGAATAAAGTAGTCTTTCATGGAGTGTTGTCTCCTCCGCGCTCGTCTTCTTTTTCACCTAAGAAAACAACCGTATTGTCATTTTCCGAAGTCGAAACTCCGGGACGTTATCAGATCGAAATACCATCGGTAGGAAAGTCTGAACCTTTTGTTGTTAAAGAGCATCTTTTACAAAATATTGCATTGGCGGGATTAAAGGCCTTTTATTATCAGCGGACAGCTATACCGATTGAAGAACAATACGCCGGAAAATGGAATCGTCCGTCCGGCCATCCTGACGAAAAAGTGATGGTACATCCTTCTGCTGTTTCACCTGGCAGACCGGCAGGTACATTGATATCATCGCCTAAAGGTTGGTATGATGCCGGAGACTATAATAAATACATTGTAAATTCCGGTTTTACTGTTGGCGTATTACTTTCTTTATTTGAAGATTATCCAAGCTATGCCATGCATATGAATACGAATATACCGGAAAGCGCCAACTCAACTCCCGACCTTCTGGATGAAGTTCATTGGAATTTAGACTGGATGCTTACCATGCAAGACCCTGCTGATGGAGGCGTATACCACAAACTAACAACTCCCGGATTTGAAGAATTTATTAAACCTGTCGATTGTAAAAAGCAACGGTATGTAGTTGCCAAATCAGTAACTGCTTCTTTAGATTTTGCAGCTTCAATGGCACAAGCGGCACGGATTTTCACTGTTGTAGAAGCAGATTATCCCGGTTTCTCCGGCAAGATATTAGAAGCTTCGCGTTATGCTTTCGATTGGGCTATGAAAAATCCGGA
This sequence comes from Tannerellaceae bacterium, assembly GCA_031264865.1. GTDB lineage: Bacteria > Bacteroidota > Bacteroidia > Bacteroidales > Tannerellaceae > DFXE01. The sequence continues at coordinate 8,580 of JAISDJ010000043.1, forward strand.
TGCTCTCTATAATCAAAATGAGATGAATGAACGCTTTGAACCTGCAATTACCACAGGAGCTTATGGCGATCGTTCGGCAAGCGACGAGTTCTTTTGGGCAGCTACCGAACTGTATATTACTACCGGTGAAGAAAAGTATTTTGCGATAGCAGAAAGATATGCTCCGAAACAATTTGTACTTCCTGTATGGAGTAATGTAAGTGGTATGGGATGTATGACACTTATCCGTTATGGAAAAACATTGGACGAAAAAGGAAAGATGTTAGCCGACAAAATGAAAGCTCAATTAATGGTTTATGCCGATAACGCTTCAAGAAATGTTGAATTATCTCCTTATGCAGCTCCTTACGGGCGTGATGCAAAAGATTTCTTTTGGGGATGTAATTCGGATGCCGCCTCAAATCAGGGAATCGTTTTCCTGTATGCCTGGCTGTTGACAAACGATAAAAAGTATCTTACAAATGCCATCCACAATATGGACTATATTTTAGGAAGGAATGCTACAGGATATTGCTACATTACAGGCTATGGATACAAAAGCCCGATGCATCCACATCATCGTCTTTCGGCAAGTGATGATATAGAAGAACCTATTCCCGGCTTATTAGCAGGAGGCCCTAATCCCAGTAAACAAGATGGCTGTGAATATTCTTCAGACATACCGGATGAATGTTATATGGATGATGAAGCGTCTTATGCATCAAATGAAATAGCTATCAATTGGCAAAGCCTGTTTACTTACTTTTCAGCAGCATTAGACGCTTCTATTACGGAATAGTAGTCAAAAGTTAGTCAAGTAGTTTTTTGTCTGGTTCTTTAACTACTCTAACTACTTTAACTCCTCATAAAAAGGAATATCTTCCAGGAAAGTGTAAGATTGTTTCTCATAATCGATTTTACAGCAATAGTGATGTAGTCCGTTACTAACGATTAGAAAAGGTACTCGTAATGAGAGATTGTAACGGGCTATCTGGTCGAATACGGAATGATTAATGGCGATATTCGGCGCTTTATATTCTATGATCATTACCGGAGCCAGAAAATGATTATATATAATGGTGTCGCATCGTTTTATTGTATTATTCAGATTGATCGTGATTTCATTAGCCAGTAATTCTTTGGGGAAGCTTTTTACTGTTATCAGAAAATTGATAAAATGTTGACGTACCCATTCCTCTGGAGTGAGAGCCACATATTTGCAGCGTAATGGGTCGAATATAACCGGCTTTCCGTCTTTCTTTCTCACTTTAGCCTCAAATCCCGGCAGATTTAATGAAAGCATTTACTATATTTGTCGTTAATAACTATCAAAGATAACTATTTATGAAGACAAAACAAGAAATCGTTGAAAACTGGCTTCCCCGTTATACCGACAGGAAGTTAGAAGATTTCCCATTTTATATACTACTTACGAACTTCACCAAATACGTTGAACTTTTTGCTGAACGTTTTAATGTTGAAATAAAAGGGTTGAAGAGTTCTATGCCTAATGCATCAAACGGCCAGATAATGATTATCAATTTCGGAATGGGAAGCGCTAACGCTGCTACCATTATGGACCTGTTATCAGCTATTAAGCCCAAAGCCGTTTTATTCCTTGGCAAATGTGGAGGATTAAAGAAAGCCAATAAAGAAGGAGATTTCCTTCTCCCTATCGCTGCTATACGAGGCGAAGGGACCTCAAATGAATATTTGCCACCCGAAGTTCCTTCACTACCGGCTTTCTCCATGCTTCGCGCTATTTCGTCGGCCATACGCGATAATGGTTATGATTATTGGACAGGCACTGTATATACAACTAACAGAAGAGTGTGGGAGTATGATGACAGCTTTAAAGAATATCTTCGTAAAACCCATGCTACCGGCATTGATATGGAAACGGCAACCTTGCTTACCGCAGGTTTTGCAAATGAAATTCCAACCGGGGCCTTATTAATGATTTCCGATATGCCTCTGATTGAAAGTGGTGTAAAGACGGAAGAGAGTGATAAAAGAATCACGCAACAATTTGCAGGTTTACATGTAAAAATGGGAATAGAAACACTGCAACAAATTATTGACGGTAAGAAAACGATACAACATATACGCTTTAGTTGGTAAACAATATGGAGTTTCAGGAAATATGTAAAAATATAAAAAACAGGAAATTTGCACCTGTTTATTTTTTAATGGGTGAAGAACCATTTTTTATTGATCAAATAACTGATCTGTTAATTGAACAGGTTGTACCTGAAACAGAACGTGATTTTAACCAAATCATCATGTATGGTAGCGACACCAATGCGATAAGTATTATTGAAACAGCCCGCCGCTTTCCAATGATGTCCGAATACCAACTTGTAGTTGTACGTGAAGCCCAGCAGGTACGTGATATTGATATGTTGGTTCATTATGTAAAAAATCCAATGCAATCTACTGTTTTAGTGATTAATTACAAATATAAAACAGTAGATAAAAGAAAGTCTTTAGCCGTTACAACCGATAAAATAGGCGTTTTATTCGATTCAAAGAAGATACAAGATTATAAAATGCCCGCTTTCATCGGTTCTTTTCTAAAGGAGCGGTCTACAGACATTGATCCTAAAGCAGCGCAAATGTTATCTGATTTTTTGGGCAATGATTTAAGTCGGCTCAGTAAAGAACTTGATAAATTAGCTTTACTACTAACCGAAGACAAACATAAAAAGATCATTCCTGAGCTTGTTGAACAAAATATCGGAATTAGTAAAGAATACAATAACTTCGAATTATTAAAAGCGATTACATCGAAAGATATATTAAAGGCTAATAGGATTGTACAATACTTTGAAAAAAATCCCAAAAGTAATCCTTTACAAATGACCCTTCCTGTATTATTTAACTATTTTTCAAACCTGCTGATTTGTCAATATTCAAAAGATCGTTCCGAGAATGGTATAATGAATACCTTAGGATTACGCAGCGCATTCCAGGCAAAAGACTATACAAGCGGATTAAAATATTTCTCACCCATGAAAGTCTTCAATCTAATTAGTGATATCCGTACAACAGACGCCCGGTCGAAAGGAGTAGACAACGCCTCTGCCACAGATAACGAATTACTAAAAGAATTACTATATAAAATGCTTCACTAAAAATGAAGAAGAACCCCGAACAAAAACTTTATTTTCCATTTTTTCAATCATTTTTCTCGTAAAAAAGCATTATAATGTCATGAAGAAACCATTATGATAGTTTTGTAAAGACATTGTGATGGTTTTCTAAAAGCATTGTAATGACTTCCCAGGAGGTTCGTAATCTTTTTTCAAGGTGTTCCGGAACACGATAATCACCCAATTAATTATCATTTCAATCACCATATAATATTTCTATCAGATAGAGTTATATTTCAATAGGTTAGTTGCAATTTATCTATAAAATAGCTTCAATTTTTTCAGACTTATGTAAAGATACCCGTAAAAAACATCCAAATTTACTATTTAACAAAATAAACAATTCTATTAGTATATATAATAATGTATACAAAAAGACAAAGTGTCAGTTGGGATATTTAATTTCCATTTGTAAACAAATATAATGTAAACACATATAGAATATACAAACATGAATACCCGTATTAATATATATTAGCATGAGGATTGTTTACAAATATATCTACATATACATTGTAAATATCTCAATAGTGCTATATCACAAATATAAATTGCATACATTTACTTTTATTTAATGTAGAGCTTATATTCTAAATAAATTTATCTAAACCAGCATATTAAATCATATTTTTAAAGGAATACATTAAAATAGGGGTAGAGTAGGGGGTATATTTGTAAATTTCGCTTATTCAATCAAATAAATTAATTACTTAAATACAAATAAATCAATTAATTAATACTTTTATATAAAGTGATTATTTAAATATAAATTTACATTGTATACTCGACTTATATTCTACGAATTTACATTTGTGCAGAAATGTATCTATTTATATATTTGTATATTTATGAAATAAATTGCATAAGTTGAATTTATTATATATATTTGTATTGTTTAGAATTTTGAATAGTTTACTTTATTAAATACGACAATTTGTCGGTAATAATTGATAAAATTTGATGAATATGACGGATAGAAAGGAACGAATCATTGAAATCATGAATTATAAAAAACTTTCTCACTCTCAATTTGCAGAGGAAGTGGGTATACAACGTTCAACAGTGTCTCATATAATGAAAGACAGGAACAAGCCGAGTATAAGAGTTTGTGAAAAGATAATTGATCGATTTACAGATATAAATCCTGATTGGTTATTTTCAGGAAAAGGAGAAATGATAATAAATGAAAATCGAACAATGCAAGGAAATTTGTTTAGCACCACCACTACAACCAATATACTCGAAAAACAGCCCGGAAATAAGCCCAATACACAGATTACCGGTGAAAATCGTCGGGAAATTGGGGTTAAGGAGCCTGAAACAGATACTAAACCGGCTAATCCACCGACAATTATCATAGAAAAAAGCGAACCTAAAAATATCTCAAAAATTATCATTTACTACACTGATAATACCTTTGAAACGTTTATACCGGAGAAAGTAAAGAAAGACTGAGCTTTTTCTATCGTTACCACGCCCAAATCATGTATCTTTGCATCTAAATT
>JAISDJ010000175.1 GCA_031264865.1 Tannerellaceae bacterium
TCTTTGACAGTCTTACCGGTTTCCAATTGCGGGTCTTGTTCAAGATAACCGACAGAATATCCCGGAGAGAAAACCACTTCGCCCTGATATTCTTTCTCAATACCGGCAATAATCTTTAACAAAGTAGATTTACCGGAGCCGTTTAAACCGATAATTCCAATTTTAGCTCCATAAAAGAAAGAGAGGTAAATATTTTTCAATACTTGTTTCTGAGGCGGAAATATTTTGCTTACACCCACCATAGAGAAAATAATTTTTTTGTCGTCTGCCATTATTCATATTTTTAGTAGTCAAAAGTACTCAAAGGAGTTAAAGTAGTCAAGTAGTTTTTGAAAAAAACGACTGAACTACTACTTTGACTGTTTTTATTAAACATAATCGTCATTATCGGATTTCATTATAGTCTTTTTTCTGTCTGTTCAATATGTTCAATAGTATTAGTAATTTGCTTTTAAATTCTTCGCGAAGAAACACCTGTATGTCTGTTTTTTTAGCTAATCCGATTATCTTGCTGTTCGCTAATTGTATGCGCGGGCGTATATATTGTCTTCTTTTTAGAATAAGCTTCCATCAAGGCTTGGTCTGAAATCTCCGCCACCCGCGCTATCATTTGTACTATTTCCTTAGGTACACCCCTTGCCTCTTCCTGTTTGGCAACAGGGGTGCCTAATATTTGTAAACTCTCATTATCAGTTAGTTTGTAAGTTCATCTTCCAGCATCTGCTATGACAAGGCAGCGATGGCCGAACCTATCAGGTTGGCATTATCCACATGGTGGATGTCTACTTTCACATCTTTATATCCGAAGCTTTCTAATAATTTATGCAGTTCTACGATAACGATATCCTTATAGTCTACACCTTTACGGTCTTCGCTCCAGAATAAGCTACCTTCTGCTATCAGGCGAATCCGTTTGATGGATGCATCATGTGATTTCATTACCAAAACAAGGCCGGCTAATGAAGCGGCTACCAGTTTGGCAGACCTTTCATAAATCCAACGGGCTACGCATACATACTTTTCCTTGTGAATATCCGGGTAGCCCATGATATTCGTCAGTTTCTGGGCATCGAACTTTTCTTCAAACTCGTCAAACGGGAACACGGCTTTAAGTATTTCGCCCAGATACATCCCGGATACTGCTTTTTCAAAACGTTGCGTCCCGAAGGTGCCTGAGCTGGCATCAACTACCGCATCAATATCCGTCAGATGAGGAGGATCAAAGTTTCCCGATTCTAAATTAACAGGTAATAAACCGGAAAAGTTCTCTTTCCTTTCCAATTTGGTTATTTTGCCGGCATTAATAAAGGTAGCCATATTAGTTCCGGTACCAACAATAAGGCCGATATATGCATCATAATCCGTACGGGTAAGGCCGGCAAAGAGGCTGGCTACCGTATCATTAATAACATTTGCTTTTGTAAACTGCTTTTTTTCCACTTTATCATTCAGATAGTTAACCAAGGATTCACCGATTGGTTTACCTATCATTTCGGGGATATTCACTCCTTTAGTCCAACGAAGCAAGGTAGCATCGCCGTTTGGCAAAGACTCGGCGGGATAAGAGAAACAATAACCGATAGGCATTGGTTCGTCGAGTTTTATTTCCATGATCGGATCGGCCTGTTCCTTATAAAGGAGTTCTTCGGTAAATTCAGGCTTTTTCATAATTGAAAGGTCTTTCTTCCAACCATTTTCCGGACGGATCGCCGTTTTACCTTCCGCAAAATCCACCGTTGCTACCCTGTAATTGGTACCGCCTAAGTCCAGAACAAGCGATTTACCTTCCGCACCGGCTTTAGGAGTGATAAATGTAGGTATACATTGTACTTCCTGATTTTCTTTACTGAGGCCTTCCCCTACCCTGCTTTGCAATGCTTCCGCAATTTCTTTTAACTGTTCGATGTTCAGTTTAAAAATGTTGTCTTTCATGATTAGCTATTCATTTTTATTTTCAAAATTTCCCAAAAGTAAAAAACTAATTTCATTTATACTCTCATTAGCTTGTAAAAAGTAGTTAAAGGAGTCAAGGCGTACTACAGTGGAACAGGATTTTTTCATAGAAGTGATAACGTAAACTCATTGTCTTAATACTGTATACAGGATAATTTATGGTTTTGCTTATCACATTTTCTACCGCTCACCCTTGTGACCGGATCCGCTCACACAGGTGAGCGAGTTCGTTCACCCTCGTGAGCGGATCCGGTCACAAGGGTGAGCGGTGAAAATAAATGAAACGAATGTACGAAATTATCATATACAAAACATCTATATTACAGCATGCCGGGATCAAACGTATTTAATGGTGGAAGGAAATATTCAGGGTGACTACTTTTTAAATTAGAAAAACGTATATTTGTTACTGATTTACAGTAACCCGGAGTTAATCGATGATGTTTCGGAAAGATGACATTCAGATTATAATCAGCAGCATTAATACCTCTTTACAGGAATTAGGCAGGCAAAAGAAATTGTCTGATAAAAGCAGAAAGACATTGTCCGGTATATTGGATGATATGGATGAGTTGTCTTCTCTGATAGATATATCCCCCAGCGGGGAGGCTTCCGTACAAGCTCCGTTTCCCTACGGTAAAGAGGAAAAACCGGTTATTCTTGTCGTTGATAGTAATAAAGGCGCCCGGGAGTATTTGTACGATAACCTCTCGGAGAACTATTCGGTTATCGGTATCACATACGCCAAAGAGGCGCTTGAACGGGTAAAAGATATTAATCCCGATATTATTATTTCCGATATAGTATTGCCCGATCTTCGGGGGGATAGTATGTGTGGCATATTAAAATCGTCAATGGAAACCAGCCATATCCCGGTTATTTTCCTGACAGCCCTGAACGAGAAGGAAAACATCATCATGGGACTGGAAAGCGGAGCGGACGACTATATTGTCAAGCCTTTTGATATCGCCGTGCTGAAAGCCCGTATCCGCAACATCCTGCAAAACCGGGAGAAATTCAGGCGCACGGTTCTTGCTTCGGACGCCGTGCTTGATGAGACGGGCTATACGAGCTGCCTCGATAAAGAGTTTTTAGACAAAGCGGTAGAAGTAATCGAAAACGAACTGTCGAACCCTGAGTTTTCAATTAATGAGTTTTGCCGGGCTATCGGCATGAGCCGTACTTCCGTCTACA
>JAISDJ010000205.1 GCA_031264865.1 Tannerellaceae bacterium
ACGTGAAGTACTTTCTCTTGCGCTTTCGCCAAGTCGTCATTTACGATCACCACGTCGAAACGTCCGGCAAACGTCATCTCATATTCGGCTTTGGCAATCCGGCTTTCGATTACCCCGGGTGCATCCGTGCCTCTCCCCGTCAACCGTTTACGCAGTTCGTCAATAGAAGGGGGTTGGATGAATATGGAAAGCACCCGGTCTCCGTAAGATTCTTTTATCCGGCATCCGCCCACCACATCCAGATCAAGAATAACATTGTCTCCCCGTTCCAGGATACGTTCTACTTCCTCTTTCAGCGTACCGTAAAACGTACCGGAATAGACTTCTTCATATTCCAGGAAATCACCTTTCTCAATACGTTTGCGAAACTCTTCCGGCGAAAGAAAGTGATACGCAACGCCATGCTGTTCTTCGCCACGCGGCAGACGGCTGGTAGCTGAAACAGAAAAACATAAGCGAAGATCTTGCTGTAATAAATAATTGATAATGGTAGATTTTCCGGAACCAGAAGGAGCGGAAAACAAGATTAACTTTCCAGACATATTATGGATGAATCATTATAATACGTTTAGTACTTGTTCTTTGATTTGTTCAAGTTCGTCTTTCATGCGAACTACGATTTGCTGCATTTCTGCATGATTGCTTTTTGAACCGAGCGTGTTTACCTCACGCCCGATTTCCTGTGCAATAAAGCCAAGTTTCTTTCCTTGTCCGTGTCCTTCCTTCATGGTGTCAATGAAATAGTTCAGATGGTTGGTCAAGCGGCTTTTCTCTTCGTTTACATCCAATTTTTCTATGTAATAGATCATTTCTTGTTCAAAACGATTTTTATCATAATCGGTTGACGCTACTTTTTCCAGATTATCCAAGATGCGAGCTTTAATCTTTTCAAGTCGCTCTCCCTCATATTTTTCAACTTCTGTAAGGAGCTGGGATATATTATTTATTTTTGTGGCAAATAGCTTTTGCAGCATCTCCCCCTCTTGGATGCGGAAGTCTGTCAATTGGGCGATTGCTTTATTGATAATTTGCTGTAACACTTCCCACTCGCTTTCGTCTATTTCCGTTATTTCGGACTTGAGCGCTTCGGGTAAACGCAACAAAACCGTAAACCAATCCGAAGGGAGAGTTACGTTGAGTTTGTCTGCAATATCTTTGATCTGGGTAACGTAACTTTCTACAATAGCCGTGTTTATTTGCGGAGCTGCATCTTTTCCGATGTTTTCAACCTGCATGGAAAATTCAATCTTACCACGTTCCAGTGATTTGAGTAAAAGACTGCGTATTTCCATCTCCTTTTCTTTATAAAGAAACGGCATACGTGTTGAAATATCAAATTGTTTACTATTTAGCGCTTTTATCTCTACGGTAATTTTTTGGGTTGGCCGTTCGACGGTTACTTTGCCGAAGCCAGTCATGGATTGTATCATATTCTCTAAAATTTGTGTAAAGGTACTTTTTTATTTCAACTATGATTGAAGTCTACTGTAAAAATGTACTTTTGTGCTTTGAAATAAGATAATTATATGTCGTCTATACTAACTATTGAAACGTCAACTTCCGTTTGTTCCGCAGCGCTGTCTGTGGATGGTAAAATCGATTTCGAAAAAGTATCTTTTGAGGGTCCTTCCCATGCCGCGTTGCTGGGTGTTTTTATCGAAGAAGCGGTAACCCATGCAAAAAAGAAGGGAATACCGTTGGATGCTGTAGCTGTAAGTAGCGGTCCCGGTTCATACACCGGTTTGCGAATAGGCGTATCTATGGCTAAAGGATTATGTTTTGGATATAACATCCCCTTACTTGCCATTCCCACATTAGATATAATGGCCTGTAAAGTAATCAAAGAAAACAAGCTGCCCGACGACACGCTTTATTGTGCAATGTTAGATGCAAGAAGAATGGAAGTTTATGCAGCTATATATGACAATAAGCTACATATCATCCGTTCTACCTTGGCTGAGGTGGTGACAGCAGATACCTATTCCCCGTTTTTAGAAACGAATCAGGTTTGTTTTTTCGGCAACGGAGCAGCTAAATGTAAAAGTATCATCACCTCGCCTCATGCCATCTTCATAGATCATATTGTCCCGCTTGCCGGAGATATGGCGACATTAGCGAATGAACGGTTTGTAAATAATAAGTTTGAAGACACAGCCTACTTTGAACCCTTCTATTTAAAAGAGTTTGTAGCAACTGTGGCAAAAAATAAAGTATTAGGAAACAGATGAAAGCATTGATACTTATCACATTTTTATGGTTAACACAGGTTTTATCTTCCCAATCGCCTGCATCAATAAACATTAGTCCTGTAAATACGCTTAAAGGAAAATTAGTGATGGGAGACCTGATTGAAAGTATAGAATACTTTTTCCGTATATAAAGTATGGACAATGGGTATGAAACAAGACATGGCAAGCGTACATTCAATTCCGGTTGAACAAAAGACAGACGGTGGCGTCATCATGACCGTTAATCCGGCAATCAGTTCATATTTGTATGAAGGCAAACCTCATGTAAGAGAGGCTGCATTGAATGATACGGTATATGTTGTTGTAGATAATAACAATATAACTCCCAAATATATCCTGAATACAGGTAAGTATGGAATTACACCTGAAGAAAAAGGGATTTTCGATCTGGAGCTTCTACATAAATCGGTAAATGTTGTTTCAATAGCCGAAACCAAGTCATACATATTATTTCAGTATAAATACAAGAAAGAACTTTACTGTGCTTACTATATAAAAGAAACCGATAGGATAGAATATTTCGACACAAAAGAAGAGGGAATTCCCAATAATTATGATGGTGGCTTGGATTTTTGGCCTATGAAACAGATCAATAACGAATGGTATTGTTTCTATAATGCCTATGATTTCATAGAGAAATCATCCCGACACAAAGCTATATCGCCTATTATATCTACTACATCATTTCAAAAACACAAAAGCCTCAGCAAAAAGTTGGATTCAGAAGACAATCCGATATTAGTAATTGCTAAAATGAAAAAATAACAAAACACTGGATTCGGCGCGTCCATCACCTGGTGTTAAAAATTTTATGCTTACCTTTTTTCAAAAAGGGTGTACCAATTTTTGATGAATATGCGTTGGGATTTCCCAATGAAGAAGTAAAATACGGCTTTTTGAATGAACTTTTACCTACATCGCCGACCATAGAAATTAGTGTAGCCTTTTCGCAAAGCGAACACAGCATAAAACGTTGGACAACTAAATTCTTTTCTGTTTAAAAAAGTTTGTAGTAACTACGACAAAATAAAGTATTGAGGAATAGATAAAAACAGAAGTTTAAAGCAGTTAATATTACATCTTTTTTCAATAAATATAAAAATATTAACAAATAATAGGTTTTATGCATTGTGGATTTATATAAATTTGCAACGCAAAAAGAAAAAGGTTTACCCTCTCAAACCGAAAAAGAACGAACCTCCTTATCAGGAGAGGGGATAAGGACTAATTTTATTTACAATGAAAAAATTATTATTTTGTTTAGCGGCGGGAGCCTTTTTGTGTAGTTGCGGTGTAACGAAATCTCCGGTACTAGGAGCCGCTTATACGGATGTAATATCCGGAAATGCAGTTACAAGTAATAAACTGGCTACTAAAGTTGGAACATCTACTGCAACAGGTTATTTAGGATTAGTTGCAATAGGTGATGCAAGTTATCAAACAGCTGCAAAGAATGCAGGTATCACAAAAATCAGTCATGTTGATGAACACAACTATACCATTTTAGGTATTTACACTGTATACGAAACAATTGTTTACGGAGAATAAAATGTATTGATCAGCAATTTTAAATCGGGGTTTTGTTATAGGCAGAACCTCGATTTTTTATTATCTTTACCACCCAATCGAACAAATTCATATAGTTAACATGAGAAAACAAGTGTTACTTATCCTGCTAATGGCTATTCCATTTGTTGGAAATACCCAGAAAATACATCGTCAATATACTTTTTATCCTCAGGAAGGAGGTAATGTTTATTTTATCCGTCCGCAAAAGGTATTTGAAAGCAACAATGCTGAGGCTTTAAAGAAATTAGTGTATGATATTACTTATTTGGCAGGTAGAGATTCCGTTTCGTTTACATTTACATATTACACACATCAGGTGTTGAAAATAGACTCTGTAAGGCTTTTGACCGACAAAAAGGATGTTTTGTTTGAAGGAAAAGCGATTACTTATTTTATTCAACCTAAAAAAAATTATTGGCAGCAACGTGCATCATTAACTCTGCCTTATGAACTTTTGGTAAAAACCTTTCAGGAAGATAATTCTTTTATTATCTCTTTGATGGGAGGAAAGAGTATTAACTATCAAATGAAACCAAAGGTTTGGAAAAAACAATCACAAATGGTATCCAACATTTTTAATGTCGTGAAGTATAACAATTAAATAAATAATTTTTATCCTATGAAACAACTTTGGACGATTGTATTAATAAGCATCTTCTTTGTTGGTTGTCAGCAAGAACAGAAAGGATATGTGATAACCGGAGAAGTGGTGGGTGTATCGGAAGGGAAGGTATATCTAAAATATTTTAGGAATAAAATGTTTTTTGATATGGATTCGACAGATATGGAAAATGGCAGATTTACATTTGTGGGTAAAGTAGAAGCGCCTCTGTTATATGGTATTGCTACGGAAGGTATGAGGTATCCTGCCCAATTCTTTCTTGAAAATACAAGAATGTCTGTTGTCTTAGATGAAGCAGAGGGTAATATTCAAATAAAGGGCTCTCCTGCGAATGAAATATTCTTAGGGAATGCAGCCCGAATACAGGATAGTGATTATAATATTGATAGTTTGGTGACGAAATATCCGGACTCTCCTGTTGCTGCTTTTTATTTATATCGCTATTTTACGTATCAATTGTCGTTGGAGGAATTAAAAACAACCCGGAATAAACTGTCACTCTTATTAGCTTCTTGTCCTTATGTAGTAGATTTAGATAAGATAATCAAGCAGTTGGAAAACGTTCAGATTGGTAAGGTTGCACCGGAATTTTCTTTACCGGATACAGCAGGTGTATCTGTTTCACTTTCCGAATTTCGTGGGAAATTTGTTCTTATAGACTTTTGGGCAGCTTGGTGTCCGCCCTGCCGAAAAGAAAATCCGAATGTGGTTAACGTATTTAATGAATATAAAGATAAGGGTTTTACCGTACTGGGTATTTCATTAGATAGCGATAGGGGCCAGTGGTTGAAAGCGATTCATGATGATAATCTTACTTGGACACATTTGTCTGACTTAACGTATTGGGATTCTGAAATACCCGCTTTGTATGGCGTGCGTGGTATACCGGCAAATGTTTTACTTAATCCCGACGGTGTTATTATTGCAACGAATATTACTGGTGAAGATTTGCAAAATAAATTAAAAGAAGTGATTAATTGAAGGGGTTAATGCCTGCTATTTTCATTTGGCGTAACAAAAGAAGTATAGAGCAGCAACAAAGCGGCAATAGTAACACATAGTATCCATTCATTCTGGTTCATGAACATGAATGATGAAGCAACAATCAAAAGAAGGCTGGCTATTACATTGAAAATTTGCAGGCGTCTCCTCCGGTAATCCATGTCTTTTGTTGGAGTTGTTAAATGACAGATAGCTATACCGGCAGATCCGACAGCAAATAAATAAGGGGCAAAGAAAAGTTTTGTAAAAAACAATGCAGCGCCAACTAAAACCAACAATGCTGAGAAATTAAAGAGTAAAGTACGTATGGATTGATTCATGTTTATTTTTTTCTGATAATAAATACGTCTTCGTTAGGTTTTTTCATGTAGTATTCTTCGCGGGCAAACCGTTCGAGTCCTTCTTTGTCGGTACGAAGGTCATTCAATTTCTTTTTATTTATTGCTATTTCGTCTTGATAATACTTTATTTCTTTTTCCAGCGCCCTGATTTTCTCATCATAGGTATAACGTTTGTATAGATTACTGTCGCCAGCTGTAAATGTAAGAGCGACAAATCCAATGGAAACCAATACATAAATGTTTACTTTGGATAAATAGTTATTATAAAAGTCTTTCGGAAATGACATCGTATGAATTATTGCTTACAAAGATAAATGAATTATTTTGTATATCTTTGTGTGATTAGAATAAAAAAGATCGATGGATAATTATATAGTATCTGCAAGAAAATACCGCCCTTCTACTTTCCATAGTGTTGTAGGGCAAAAATCGCTTACTACTACCCTAAAGAATGCAATAGCTAACCATAAACTAGCTCATGCTTATCTGTTTTGCGGCCCTCGTGGAGTAGGGAAAACGTCGTGTGCACGTATTTTTGCTAAAACAATTAATTGTCTTACTCCTACCCCCGATGGCGAGGCGTGTAATGAATGCGAGTCTTGCCAGGCTTTCAATGAACAGCGATCTTATAACATACATGAATTGGATGCTGCGTCTAATAACTCTGTCGATGATATCCGTTCTTTGATTGACCAGGTACGCATACCTCCGGCGCTGGGCAAATATAAGGTATTTATTATTGATGAGGTTCATATGTTAAGTTCCCAGGCGTTTAATGCTTTTCTTAAAACGTTGGAAGAACCCCCTCACCATGCTTTATTCATATTAGCGACTACCGAAAAGCATAAAGTATTGCCAACGATCTTATCTCGTTGCCAGATATATGATTTTTCCCGTATTTCGATAGCTGATATGGTAGAACATCTAGAATATGTATCGTCGCAGGAAGGCGTTACCGCCGAACCGGAAGCTTTAAATGTAATCGCCCAGAAGGCCGACGGCGGAATGCGTGATGCGTTATCCATATTTGATCAGGTGGTGAGTTTTACAAATGGGAATATTACCTATCAGGCAGTTATAGATAATCTGAATGTACTTGATTATGAGTATTATTTCAGATTGACAGACGCCATGTTGTCGAGCGATGTCCGTTCGGCTGTTCTTATCTTGAATGAGATATTGAGTAAGGGATTCGACGGCCAAAATGTTATTACAGGATTAGCTTCGCATTTTCGTGATTTATTGGTTTGCAAGGACGCAGCAACGCTTGTTCTGTTTGAGGTAGGTGCTTCTATCCGTGAACGTTATAAAGAAACAGCAAAACATTGTTCCGACCCGTTTTTATTTAAAGCAATCGAATTAACAAACGGATGTGATTTAAATTATCGCATAAGCCGCAACAAACGTTTGCTAATGGAGTTAACGTTAATCCAATTATGTCAAATAAACCAACCTCAATCGGAAGATAGTAAAAAAAAACTCCTGATTGAACCGGTGAGCGAATCTTCACCTGTTGCATCAACTGCGTCGGCTGCGTCGACTGTACCTTCGCCACAAGTTGATCAAGTTCCTCCAAAGAAAAAAGTGTCTCAGATGCCGATCTCGACATCAATTAAGAAAGCCATAGAGAAAGAACCTGAAAAACAAATACAACATACATCTACAGCCAATGACGAATCGGTTGATTTTGAACAATCCGAATTAACCGGATGTTGGAACGAGTATGCACAAAAAATAGAGAAGAATGCCTATTTAAAAGGCGCTATGATAAACTGTAAACCGGTACTACTGGAAAATTACAATTTTGAGGTGGCAGTACACAATCCCGGCCAACAAGAAGAATTATTAAACGACAGTATAAATCTATTGCCTTTCTTACGTGCCAACCTAAAAAACAGTCATATTCAAATGCGAATCCGTATCACAGAAACAAACGAAAAAAAATTAGCTTATACTTCAACAGAGAAGTATGAACATTTGATAAATATTAACCCTGTATTAGATAAGCTAAGAGATGAATTTAATCTGACATTAGATTGATTAACTACTATATGTGCAAAAAAGACCTGCAAAATGAATTGCAGGCCTGACTATTTTATAACTCTCTAATCCAAATATTACGGAAACTGATTGGCTCACTGGGATCCCCATGGCTTTGAAGAATAATGGGGCCTGCTTCATGAGGCTGAATTTGTGGGAAACCAATATATTCGGTTGTTCCTAATATGGTGGTATGATTTTGAAGAACAATACCATTTTGGAGAACAGTTATCGTGGGAGGATAACGGTAGGTGCCATCTTCTTTAAATACCGGAGCCGTATAGATAATGTCGTATACATTCCATTCGCCTGGTTTGCGCATAGCATTTACCAAAGGAGGCGTTTGTTTGTATACACTGCCGGTCTGGCCGTTAACGTATGTTTCATTATTGTAGCAATCCAATATTTGTATTTCATATTTACCTTGCATATATACACCGCTATTACCCCGGCCCTGACTTGTACCGGCTATATTTTCGGGTATGCGCCACTCCAGATGTAACTGATAGCTTTCGAACTTCTGCTTGGTTTGAATGTCACCGGTTTTTTTGTCAATGGTAAATATGCCGTCACTTACTGTCCAACGAGCCGGGCCACCTTCTTCTCTTGCACTTTCCCATGCAGAAAGATCTTTTCCATCAAATAAAATAATCGCATCTGAAGGAGGACTGATAAGACCACCTCCCTGACAAGTACCCGGAGTAACAATCGGTGGTTGCGGCGTCCAATACTCAGACATACCGGGTTTCATACGTTCTTGTTTCGGATATTCTTTTTCTTGTGCATAAGCACTTACGCCGATAACACCGGACAAAGCGGCAAACAGTACTGTTCGGATTAGATTTTTTTTGTTCATGGTCTTAATTGAATTTTAGATTTATACTATTTATATTTTCTGCAAACATAACTAAAAATATTCATTTATTATGATTAAAAAGCCGTTGTTCTGCAAACTTTTCGTATTTAGTTCCCGGTTTCCCATAGTTACAATAAGGATAGATACTTATACCTCCGCGAGGAGTAAAAAATCCGGTTATCTCAATATACTTAGGTTCCATAAGCGCAATTAAATCTTTCATGATAATATTTACACAGTCTTCGTGGAAAGCCCCGTGATTTCGAAAACTGAATAAATAAAGCTTCAAGCTTTTACTTTCTACCATTTTTACCGAAGGAATATAGTCAATCTGTATAGTAGCAAAATCAGGTTGTCCGGTTATCGGACAAAGGCTGGTAAATTCAGGACAATTAAACCGTACCCAGTAATCATTTCCCGGATGCTTATTTACAAACGCTTCTAATACGTCGGGTGCATATTCATTTTTATAGACAGTTTTATTTCCTAATAAGTGCAACTCGTTATTTTCCATAATTATAAAAGAAGATTTTTATTTTTTCCCAATAAATACGTTTCAAGTCCCTGTCGTCTTAACTTACACGCGGGACAATGACCACAGCCCTCGGCGGGGATACCATTGTAACATGTTAATGTTTGCGTTCTTATCAAATCAAAGACTCCTAATTCGTCGGCTAATTGCCAGACCTTGCTTTTATCTCTATTCATCAAAGGAGTGTGAATAACAAACTGTTCATCCATAGCCAGGTTTAACGATACATTTAACGAACGTATAAATGTATCCCGGCAATCAGGATATCCACTGTAGTCGGCCTCGGATACACCCGTGACGATATCAAATATTCCTTTGCTTCTGGCTAATACGGCCGCAAAAGTAAGAAATATCATATTCCTACCCGGGACAAATGTATTCGGATAGCTGTTTTCCGGTTTTTCATTATCCATTTTGATGGAAAAATCAGTAAGTGAATTTGGTGCCAGTTGGCTTAATAAAGATATGTCCAGCAATTGGAAAGGCACGTTGGCATCATCTGCAATTTTACCGGCAATCTCTGTTTCAAGAGAATGTTTTTGTCCGTATGTAAAACATACAGTTTCTACTTTTTCAAAATATTTTTTTGCCCAGAACAAACAAGTGGTAGAATCTTGTCCGCCGGAAAAACATACTAAAACTGCATTTCTATGTTTCATAATCTCAAAGATACTAAAGACACTGTTGGAACAGGCATGCGGAAAGCAACAGCCTGTTCCATAAGTTTTAAGAGGGCTTTGTTTGTTTTTATTTTGTTATAATTCCTATTTCGGCAATGATAAATTCCTGTTCTCCCAATGTTGTTTCGAGAGGTTTAATCATGATATATTGGGCTTCGACGGGAGTATCGAATAATATATCCTGTTGAACAGGATTATTTTTTATATTATTAAACACTGCATTTTTCTTCACTTGCGTCCATTGTTTACCATCTTTGCTGACGGAGAAATTATAACGCATGATAGCCGGTTCCGTTGAATTATTGGAAGGTACATAAGTAAAGCCTTTCAGAAGATGACTTTCATTCAAATTAATTACAATCTCTATCAGTTGTGGAATAAATGAACCTGTATTTGTGTTGGCGTCAATGATCCGTTTAAAGGAATCTCCGCCATCAGGGTATGTAACCGCCCATTTATCAGGCGACACATCGAAGAAAGGATTCTTTTCTTTCATTGCATCTTCGGTTTCAAAAGACTCCGGCATATTATATAATTCAATCGTATTCAATACCGGACAAGCTAATGATTCTTGAATAGTTAAGCGCAATTTCTGTGCTGTTGTTTGAGGAAAACGAAGCAGACGTCTATAGCCAATCGTTGTTCCTTCGGCAAGAATAGTCCATTGAACTGTCGATTCATCCCATACTTCCAACGCAAATTTAGCCACACGCTGGCCTAATGGAATATATTCCTGAACAAGAAAACGGTTAAACGTTTCCGGTTGTTTCAAGGTTATTTCGATAGTGGATGACAATACATCATCATCCGTTGCCCAATAACTATCATAATCGCCGTTAAGCAGATTATCTACCGTATATACCGGTAAATTACCTCTTGTATTCATTGCCTGCAAAGAAGCTTCTTGCATCAGATTATTTTCAAAACTCTTATCCAACGCACGTTTAAATTCCATCAAACGAGCCGAATCTGTTGGATGTATACGCCCTTCGCGATTAGGAGGTACATTGAGAAGCAAGTTAGAATTACGTCCGATAGATGTATAATAAAGATTCATCAATTGATTTACTGTTTTTACCTTATCGTCTGTACGAGGACTGTAAAACCAGCCTGAACGAATAGATACGTCTGTCTCTGCCGGAACCCATGCCTCGCCATATACATTTCCTCTATTTAATGTATCTATAGGAGGCGCTCCCAGGCCAGGTTCGAAATTTTCAATGTTCAATCTCGACCAGTTTGTTTCTCCTGCAATACCTTTTTCATTACCCATCCAACGGCAACCAGGACCTACATCGCTAAAAATTACTGCATGCGGTTGGTATGTATAGACTGTATTATGAAATAAATCCCAATCATATTCCTGACGTTTACCTTTGTGGGCGTCGCCGTTTGCACCGTCAAACCATTGCTCAAACACATCGCCGTAGCCGGTTAATACTTCGGTTAGCGTATTAGCAAATAGCTGATTATACGCAGGCGTACCATAACTCGGATGATTTTGGTCCCACGGCGAAAGATAAACGCCAAACTTCAATCCATATTCTTTACAAGCATCTGACAATTCGCGCAATACATCACCTTTTCCATCTTTCCATAAGCTCTCGCGAACCGTATGCGTACTGTATTGGCTGGGCCATAAACAAAAGCCGTCGTGATGTTTAGCCGTTATGATAATCGCTTTCATGCCAGCATCTTTTGCAATCTTCGCCCATTGCCTACAATCTAAACCGGTAGGATTAAATACGTTCGGGTCTTCTTTTCCATCACCCCACTCTACATCCGTAAATGTATTAGGTCCAAAGTGGACAAACATATAATATTCCATTTTTTGCCACTCCAACTGATGAGTTGTTGGTGTTACACCATAAGCTACCGGAGGTTCAACACTCGTAGTAGAACAGGATAACCACAATCCGGTTAGAAAAAGCAATAAACCAACTGATAAGAATCTGTTATTCATCACAAAAAGCCATTAAATTAAACATATGCGGCAAAGATAACAATTCATAATCGAACTATATCATATCTTTTCGCTAAAAACAAAAAATCAGGAATTAGCAACACAAGCGTTAGAAAAAAGAATAAAATGTTTCCATTTTATAATTTAGTTCGTACATTTGCGACCGTAATAAAGAATCGGGATGTAGCACAGTTGGTAGCGCGCCACGTTCGGGACGTGGAGGTCGGAAGTTCGAGTCTTCTTATCCCGACCAAAAAAAGTCAATCCGCTTAATGTTAGCGCGATTGACTTTTGTCGTTAGTGGCTTGCCGGGACAGAAACGGGACGAATAAAAAATGAACGGGTATGGTATCGGCTTTAAAACAGCCAACTCCTCAGGCGTCTTAGATAGAATTCTTTTATCACGTTCTTCCAGAAATTGTTTCCTCTCTTCGGGATAAGCAGACATTGCGGTTAAGGCAGGATTACCCCCCCTACAAGTACTTTTTTCACTCCTTCTTTCAGCTTTCAGCCGGCTTGTAAATGCTTGTGTAAAATGGGTATGGCTGAAAGATCAGACCCTTCAGCCATCTTTCAGCCTGAAAATATTGCAAAAGAAAAAAAACATTATAGTGTCTTTATACAGGCATAAAAAAAGTCATCGCGATGATATAAAAAAGTCTTCCCAATGGTTTGGTAACGACATCGTGATGGTTTTGCAAAGACTTCGTGATGGTTTACTGAAGACATCGCAATGATTTTTTTTGAGAGAACACTCACTCTTTCGCCAACCCCTGATTTTTGGCTGAAAGCTGAAAGAAGGAGTGAAAAAAATACTTGTATGGGGGGATAATTTCTTTTGCTACCTTTTTGTCATTTATCGTCATTATCCATTGTTTCGGGTGGTTTCCCTAATTTGCTAAAAAGTTCTCTTAATCCTGCACCTCCACAAAGCCCTGTTATAAAGCTAAGGAAAGTAATGAAATAGTTTTCCTTAAAGAAAAGAATCAGCAGCAACATAACAAAAGCAATGAATATCAAGCCTATGATGACATATCGCAGAGTTTTTTGATTAACAATCGAAGAATCAATCAATTTTGTATTTATTCTTTCATTGGATTTCATATTCTCCATAGAAAACATAAAGGCGTTTTGTTCTCCTTTATCCATTAACTCCAAAAGTTTGTTTTTTTGTTCTTCGGAGAAATTAGATAAATCAACTCCACTTTTTGTTTGTCCCTACATTACCATCATTTCCAATTGTTCCAAAACTGTTCTTGCAGTTGAGAAATTCATTTCTTCAGCCGGAATCTCTCCTATATGGGCAGCATCGTTCAATGGCGTTTTATCAGGTTTGTTTTCATTATCAGGATTAACCCGACCCATTCCTTTTTTATCCATTAGGCATCAATTCTTTTAGATGCTTAATACATTTAATATACCCTACACTATAGTCGGGGGTTATGTCTTTTTCAGCAGAATGTTTAAACGCATATTCAACGGAAGAATTTAAAATATTGTTTAATTTTGAAAGTCTTCCCACAAAATAATATTCCGCCATTTTCTCCTGATAGGCTTTTTTTGCCAAACCTATTAACTTGTCTTTATCATTCGCAGATAAATTCTGTTCGGAAGCGTATTTCTCTATCATCTTCACAAAAATGCCATAAGCTTCTTTTAAGACATCCATTCTTGTATTCGTAACCTGACTTGTTGCCATATATCTTTATATATACAATCTTACGCAGCAGAAATAGCGTTTAATTTTAAACTATTCAAAAAAACATAGATAAAAATAGTTGTTCACAAAGCGCGAGAAAACAACTGTAAAACGAAAGCGTATGTACCATTAATAAAGTAGGAGCTATTTTATCTTGCCGAACAGGGTGGGGGGAATAAAGAAAATTTCTACATTTGTCGCGGAATGGTTTCCGTTATCCCTTTTCGGGGTGCGGATGAAAAGGGAACCGGGTGAAATTCCCGGATAGTCCACGCTGCTGTGAAATTTCGTGAACATCCCGACAAATCCTTTGCCACTGGGTTATGCAGTTTTAAATTGTTCCCCGGGAAGGCGTCGGAGGTGGAAATAAGTCAGAAGACCTGCCATTTTATACGTGCCGTTATCCTCGTGGGGTTGGATAACAAGTATCGACATTTAATTATAGAATATGAACAGAGTTTTAGCGTTTTGTCTGATGACATTGTTGACGGTGTCATGTACCTCGAAAAAGGAGAAATCAAAAGAAGCGGACGCTTCATTATCGCAAACACCGGCTACGGGAGCCCGTATTGTTCCTCAATATGCAAAAGGATTCGAACTGACGTATACAAACCATTACATATTGGCCGATATACAAGACCCACAACAGGAAGAAAGTCATTCGTTTCATTATGCTTTTATTAAGCGGGGAACGCGTCCTGAGGGTATTCCTTCGGATTATACAGTGATTGAAACACCTATTCGCAGTGTTATTTGTATGACTTCTTTACAATTATCCAATTTTATCAAATTAGGTACGCAGGAAAAGGTAGTTGGCATTACCAGTACACGCCATCTTTTTAATCCGGTTATGAACAGGCAACTGCTAGAAGGAAAAACAGTCAAAATAGGCATTGAAGGGAATTTCGACAATGAAATAATCATGGCTGTTCATCCTGATCTGATATTGATTTCTCCTTTTAAGCGTGGTGGATATGAGGCCTTGAAGAATGTGGATATTCCATTGATACCTCATTTAGGTTACAAAGAACTTACTCCTTTAGGACAAGCAGAGTGGATTAAACTTATTGGTTTGTTGCTGGGTGTTGAAGAAAAGGCAAACGAACAATTTGCAACTATCGAAGAACGGTATAATAGCCTGACAAGTCTTGTATCCGGTGAAAAAGTAAAGAAACGCCCGGTTGTTTTCAGCGGCGAAATACAGGGCGGCAACTGGTATGCTGTGGGAGGACAAAGTTTCCTTGCTCGTCTGTTTAAAGATGCAGGCGCCGATTATTTTCTGAAAGATGATATGCGTTCGGGAGGTGTTACGCTTGATTTTGAAACGGTTTACAACCAGGCCGACGAAGCCGGTTACTGGCGAATTGTGAATAGCTATCCCGGTACGTTTTCGTATAAAGCTTTAAAGGAGCAAGATCCACGATATGCAGACTTTCGCGCTTTCCGTGAAAAAGGAATTATCTACTGCAATATGCGCGAAAAACCTTTTTACGAAAGTATGCCTACCGAACCGGAGGTTATACTAGCCGACCTCCTGCATATTTTTCATCCCGAACTCTTACCCGACCATATTCCTGTTTATTACGCCTTGTTAAAATAAAAACGGATGAAACGTTCCAACTTTTCTTTCCTTATGTTGATTTTATTGGCTACTATTTTAGTATTGCTCTTTCTGAATCTCGTATTAGGTTCGGTAGCCATTCCCTGGAAATCGGTATGGAATATCTTCTGGAATATACAAGAAGAACCGGTTACCTGGCAGAATATTATTTGGAAATCACGCCTTCCGCAGGCATTGACGGCTTTAGTAGCCGGGGCTGGGTTGTCGGTTAGTGGATTACAGATGCAAACGGTTTTTCGTAATCCACTGGCAGGCCCATCTGTCTTAGGGATTAGTTCCGGCGCAAGTATGGGAGTAGCTTTTGTGATTTTATTGAGCGGGCAAGTGGGTAGAATTGCTTTAAGTCGCCTTGGTTTTATTGGAGAAGTAGCCATGAGTATGGCCGCTATTATAGGTTCCCTTTCGGTTATGGCATTAATTGTATATGTATCGCAAAAAGTAAAGGGGAATGTAACATTACTGATTATCGGAGTCATGATTGGATATGTGGCCAATGCGGTTATCGGTGTATTAAAATTTTTCAGCGTAGAAGAAGATATACGGGCGTATGTGGTTTGGGGATTGGGAAACTTCTCACGTGTATCCGGTAATCAAATGGTGTTATTTATTGGTATTATGGCCGTATTGATTCCTCTGTCTTTTTTATTAATCAAGACCTTAAATTTGCTTTTATTGGGAGATGGATATGCTCGTAACCTGGGATTAAATATTAAATGGTCTCGCTTGTTGGTAATCACTTCTGCCGGTATTCTAACAGCTATTGTAACAGCTTATTGCGGCCCGATAACGTTTCTGGGATTAGCGGTTCCCCATTTATGCAGGGCTATTTTCCAGTCGTCCGATCACCGGATATTAATGCCTGGTGTGGTAGTTACCGGCGCGGCATTGGCCTTGCTCTGTAACCTGATTGCCCGTATGCCGGGATTTGAAGGAGCCCTTCCCGTCAATTCCGTAACAGCCTTAGTAGGCGCTCCTGTGGTAGCTTCCGTATTATTTCGCAAACGAAAAGATGATTTAAACGAATAAGTTATGCGCGAAGAGACCATCCATTTACAATCACTTGCTATCGGCTACCGAAATAAGAAAAGTACGAAAGTAATAGCAAGCAACCTCACAACAACCATATACAGTGGCGAACTAACCTGTCTCTTAGGCGCTAACGGAGTAGGTAAATCAACCTTATTACGCACTCTATCAGCCTTTCAGCCCCGATTGGAAGGAGATATCACCATCATGGGACGCAGCATAGACAAGTATTCCGACAGACGAATCAGTCACACGTTAGGCGTCGTATTGACGGAACGATGCGATATTCGCAACATGTCCGTACATGAACTGATTGGAATGGGACGAAGCCCCTACACCGGTTTCTGGGGGCGCTTACGGAATGAAGACCGGACAATTGTAAGGAAAGCAATAGAGATGATACACATCGAAGCGCTGGCCGACCGAATGGTGCATACCCTTTCGGATGGCGAACGACAAAAGGTTATGATAGCCAAAGCCCTTGCACAAGAAACACCCGTTATTTTCTTAGACGAACCTACGGCTTTCCTGGATTTCCCCAGTAAAGTAGAAATCATGCAATTACTCCACAAACTAACCCGCTCTGCCGGTAAAACGATTTTCCTCTCTACACACGACTTAGAATTAGCCCTTCAGATAGCCGACAAAATCTGGCTGATGGATAAAGAAAAGGGAATTCATACCGGCGTCCCCGAAGATATGGCTTTGAATGGCCAACTGAATCGTTTCATCAATCGTGAAGGTATCGTTTTTGATATAGATTCCGGCTTGTATCGCATCAAAAACCAATATACCAAACAAATCCGTCTAACAGGAGAAGGACAAAAGTACGCCATGATGCGCAAAGCCCTTCAGCGAAACGGAATTTACGCCGATGAAGAAGTAAAATCGGATATCCGAATCGAAACAGGAGCAACCGATAGCCCGGAGTTTTCCGTCCACCTCTCTAACGGCAGAAAATATACAGTAAATACAATTGAAGAGGTTCTGGCCTTA
>JAISDJ010000322.1 GCA_031264865.1 Tannerellaceae bacterium
TCGGATTGAATCCTTCCGGAGCATCCACGAAGCGACCGATACGGGCAAAGCCGCAGACGTCGGCGCCCAGTGACATAATCAAGTTGCGTATTTGTTCTTTCATCTTACTTTGTGGTGTATAAGGGTTCCATGTTTTCTGCTTTTACATATTAAAATAGATACTGTACGCCGGCCTGATAACCAATGAACACTTGTTGAAGTTTGGAAGAAACCTGCCTGTCCCATAAGGAATGACCGGGGAACAGATCCATATGCTTACTGTTCTTGGTTTCCATATAATTGACACTTACTCCTCCGAAGATTTCAAGATGCGACGCAATCCTGAACGCCGGTAATAAATAATAACCTACCTTATCCGTTCTGTTGCTCCCGGTGATGCGCCCGATAAATTCATTCCTGAGCTCATGATTTATCCGAAACCACGGGTTGATATTCGTATGCAAGCCGATACCGGTTTCGATTACAAACGAATGGGCGGTAGCCTTGTGGTTGTAGCCGATTCCCACGATACCATACGTATGTTTGCCGCCCGAACGGAATGAAATCACGCTGCTGCCAATTTCGTTATAAGTGATGGAAACGCTCTTTTCTCCGTTCCTTATCAAGTTAATCAGACCGACAGGGTAATCGCTTTCTTCAGCAATATTCAGCAATCCTCCAACTTGTACGCCGGTGACTTTTTCGGCAACATTCACTAATCCTGCTATCTGTATGCCTGAAACATCCTTTGCCGTATTTACCAGCCCGGCGATCTGTATCCCCGTATGGCTATTCCCAACAATATTTATCAAACCGGACAGCCATACTCCATCCACCTCATTTCCTGCATAATTAGCAAGTCCGGCAATTTGCAGCCCGCTTGCATTATTTGTCATAACATTCGCGATACCGCCCAAAGCGAATCCGGTTTCATTTTTGGATACACCCAGCAGAACATTTAGGGAAGCTCCATTGGTATATTGAGCTGCCTGCAAACCGTTTGTACTTAACGGCGGGACGAAACTCAGTTGAAACGGTGCATACTTTTCTTCCTCTGTTTGAGAAAACAACATGCCGTGAGTGATGAGACACAGCGTAATCAGTAATAAAATCTTTTTCTTTGTCATATCCAATTCTAAAATTACATGTTGCAAAATTATTATCCTGCCCTCTTTGCGGGATTATCCAATCCTGCTTTTTCGAGAGGTAAAAGTACACCAAAAAGAAACGTGGATATTATTTTTGCGACCAAAGCCGGTAGAAAAGAGACAGAATGGGTTATTTGAGCGACGGACAAACAGGAAAGCAATTATTCAGCGCTCCTCATAAATCAATACTTTATCTTTTTCAACGGTTTTAAGTCCTGTTATCAATCCTTTATTTTTGGATGTAATCCAAGCTGCCACAACAGGCAGCGGTTTGTTGAAGATTAATCGCTGCTGCCGTTCAACTCTTTCCGGTAGGCGGAGGGCGTCATTCCGAAATGTTTTTTGCAGTAAGTAGTAAAATGCGCCGGCGAACTAAACCCGTATTCTTTGATAATTTGTTGCATGGGTATTTTCTTATCTACCAAAACCATTTTTATATGGTGCGCTTTTTGTTTCAGCATCCATCGGTAGGGAGAATCGCCAAAGTACATTTTGAATTTACGGGTAAGCGAACGGACGGACAAATCGCATAGTTGAGCCAGTTCATCTACGTTTTTTGCTTCTATGTAGTGTTTGAATACAAATGCTTTAAAGTCCATATCCTGGTTTAAGACAGGTTTCAGAAAGCGGGAAAGTTCCTGTTGCGTGTAGAATGTTTTCATAACAAGGAAAATTTCCTTCTGCTTGGCCTCGTCGAGCTGCCGTGATTTTATTTTGTTATTCTGATAAAACAGGATACTGTCTAATACGCCCTGCAAGGGAGGGCATACAGTTAATTTGTTGAATATACTTCGCTCGTTGCTATGCTCTTTCAAATCGCCCAATTCTAATTGTTCTATGATTTGGATCTGATTATTAAAACTTAACAATAAATACCGGATCTCGGTATATGTTTCAGCTATCAGGTTGGCGTCGCGTGCGACAAATATCATATCGCCCCCTATGCAGAGATGATTTTTAAACTCGTTGCAGGAAACATTCATTTCTCCTTCCAAAATGAAGAGCAGATGGTTCAGCTGCATCTCTTTAAGCTGTATCGTTTTGCCTTTTCTTTCTTGTTTTATATTGAAAATGACGCTGTAATCCGTATCGAAGTAACTATTCATAAAATTTTCCTTTTAGTAAAGCGATCCCATATAAGAGTTAGTAATATGTAATATATTATAAGTGAATTTTCCATTTGTCTACAAATGTATAGATATATTTTGGATTTCTCTACTATAGTTTCACTAAATCATCCTAAAATTGCACTAAAATTTATATTTTTCATCATATACCTGTCGGTTTTCCGTTATAACGGGCGCTTTTAATGATATTATTACCGGAAAGAGGGCTTTTACTTTTAGAATATAATTTTCTTGTTGCGATTGCTTACAAATAAAAAATTATCCCTTATGATGACTTTTTTGGTTGATTTTGCGCAAATCATTATGTCAGTTCGTGGAAAGTCATAACTTTGTAGGCTTTAATTCGTGACAAACACGCGTGATAAACACATAATAATTTATATAGTACGGAAATGGATACAAAGATTCAGGAACTTACCGACAAGATCTATCGTGAAGGAGTAGAGAAGGGAAATGAAGAAGCTAACCGGATTATT
>JAISDJ010000007.1 GCA_031264865.1 Tannerellaceae bacterium
CCTTGCGAAACATCTTTCAGTTGATAAGTCTCGAAAGCTCCTTTTTCTTTCGGGCCTTTCTGACGCCAAACTTTCAGCGTGATATTTATATTTTTATCCATTGTTGTTTAGTTTTTGTAATTTCTTTGTTGACGAACTACGAATTCATAATCAAGCGGTTCTTTATACATAACCGGATCTTTGTCTTCTCCCTGGTATGCCCAGCAAGAAACGTAAGAGAACTGATCATCCCGGCGCAACGCTTCCCCGTCGGGCGTTTGGTACTCTTCGCGGAAATGTCCGCCACAAGATTCGGCGCGGTCGTATGCATCGTGCGCCATCAATTCGCCTATTTCGAGGAAATCGGCCAAACGCAACGCTTTTTCAAGCTCTACATTTAAGTCTTCGGCTTTACCGGGGATACGTACATTACTCCAGAACTCTTTCTTCAGCTTTTTAAGCATTTCGATCGCTTCTTTCAATCCTTCGGCATTACGAGCCATACCTACGTGATCCCACATGATATGTCCTAACTCCTTGTGGATACTGTCAACAGAGCGTTTACCCTGGATAGCCATCAAACAATTAACACGTTCTTTGATTTGTTTTTCGGCTTCGTCAAATTCAGGCAGATCCGTACTGAAACGTGGTACCTGTATCTGGTCGGCCAAATAATTCTGAATCGTATAAGGCAATACGAAATAGCCGTCGGCCAGCCCTTGCATCAATGCTGAAGCCCCCAAACGGTTTGCGCCATGATCGGAGAAATTGGCTTCACCAATGGCAAATAAACCAGGAACAGACGTCATCAGTTCATAATCCACCCAAAGTCCACCCATTGAATAGTGGAGAGCGGGATAAATCATCATCGGTGTTTCGTATGGATTATCGTCGACAATCTTTTCATACATTTGGAATAAATTGCCGTAACGTGCTTCCACCACATTTTTGCCCAAACGATTGATCGCTTCGGCAAAGTCGAGGTACACAGCCTGTCCGGCTCCTACGCCGAAACCGGCGTCGCAACGTTCTTTTGCAGCACGAGACGCCACATCGCGTGGAACCAAGTTGCCGAATGCCGGATAACGACGTTCCAGATAATAGTCACGATCTTCTTCTTTAATTTGTGTCGGTTTCAATTTACCTGCACGGATTGCTTCGGCATCTTCTTTTTTCTTCGGAACCCAGATACGGCCATCGTTACGAAGCGATTCCGACATCAGGGTCAGTTTAGATTGAAATTCGCCATGCACCGGAATACAAGTCGGGTGAATCTGAACCATACAAGGGTTGGCAAAATAAGCGCCATTTTTATAGCATTGCCAGGCGGCAGACCCATTCGATGCCATCGCATTGGTAGAAAGGAAGAAAGTATTCACATAACCACCTGTGGCAACCACTACGGCATGAGCAGAATAACGCTCTAGCTTACCAGTCACCAGGTTACGGGCAATAATACCACGGGCGCGTCCGTCTACCTTTACCACATCCACCATCTCATGGCGGGTGTACATTTTCACTTTATTCAAACCGATCTGGCGACTCAACGCAGAATAAGCACCCAGTAATAATTGTTGGCCGGTTTGTCCGCGGGCATAAAATGTGCGGGATACCTGTGCGCCACCAAAAGAACGGTTGTCTAGCAAACCTCCATATTCACGAGCAAAAGGAACACCCTGTGCAACACATTGGTCGATAATCGAGTTGGATACTTCAGCCAGACGGTAAACGTTTGCTTCACGAGCGCGATAGTCTCCTCCTTTAATGGTATCATAGAACAGACGGTAAACAGAGTCGCCATCATTCTGATAGTTTTTAGCAGCATTGATACCTCCCTGTGCAGCAATCGAGTGCGCCCTGCGGGGAGAATCCTGTATACAGAAGCTTAATACATTAAATCCCATTTCGGCAAGTGAAGCGGCGGCAGAAGCACCGGCCAGGCCTGTTCCTACCACAATAATATCCAAACGACGTTTGTTGGCGGGATTCACTAATTTCTGATGTGCTTTATAATTAGTCCACTTTTCAGCCAATGGGCCTTGAGGGTTTTTTGAATTTATCTGAGTCATACTATTTATTTTCTATTGATTACACCTATAATAATTATAATATGCCAAGGCTCTTCAGGAAAAACACAATGGTTACAAATGCAAATCCCAGGCAAACAACGGTTGCAAAAATATTGGAAATAACCTGCCAGCGTTTCAGCCAGAGGGTATTACTCCAACCGATCGTCTGGATAGCGCTCCAGAAACCGTGTGTCAGGTGAAACCATAAAGCTACATACCATACCAGGTAAAGCGCAACAATCAGCGGCTGACTGAAATAATACTTGATAAATTCAGCTCCGGCTTGTGTAGAAACGGTTGCTCCACCCAAGGCTACCGTATGATGCCCCATTAATTCGGCAAACATCATCTTATACCAGAATTGAGTAAAGTGCAATACGAGGAAGCCGACAACAATCAATCCAAGCACAAACATGTTTTGTGATGACCATTCCACATTTTTCGGACGAACATTTACCGCATACTGGTTATTACCACGCGCTTTACGATTCTGCAAAGTCAACAGAATAGAATAAAGAATGTGAATAGCGAATCCCGCCGCCAACACCAGCGTACCGACCACTGCGTACCAATTGGAGCCTAAGAAAGAACAAATCCAGTTGTATGCCTCTTCCGAGAATACAGCCGCTATGTTCATAGACAAGTGAAACAGTAGAAACAAAATAAGGAAGACTCCCGATATGCTCATTATCAGTTTCTTCCCAATAGAAGAATTAAGTAACCACATAAGATAATCAGTTTAAGTTATTTACTTATATTTATAAATTTCAGTATCACTTTAACAATTCCACAAAGGTATGTTAATTCATGCTATCAAACAAATAGATTCCGGGTTTATTCAGAGCTATCGCATGAAAGTATGAAAAAATACTTCACGAGCACTTACTTTGTACAGCATCTTTTTTGAGAAAGACGCCCACCTTTTTGAAAGAAGGTAGGCATGAAATTTTTATCAGGTTGCGCGACGCGGCCTGACAAGGAAATCACTTATCTAAACGACATTGTTTTTAAAATACGAACCAAGGTATCAATAAAATCACTATATTTGCATATAGCCTGAGCAAAATGAAAAAGATAGAACAATTAATCGTCATTGTTATTTTTTTTGTTATACTAATTACTTCCTGTGGGAAGGACAGTCCGTTGGAATCCGGTGATCTTGCCGAAGCCAATTTTTTATTATCCATCGAACTTCCCAAGACAAGGACAGGTATTCCTGTTTCCGATATTGAACAAGATAAAGTCATCATCTATTACGGGGATATCCACCAAACGAGTTTCCAGCAAGGCAGTATAGTAGGCGATTCCCTTATTTTTAATTATCCTATACTCCTTAAAGTGGGCAACCCCGGCAGATTACGCGCAACCTATGTTCATGAAAGTTATCCAACGGTTATTCCCGGCGCGGAAACACTTTCCGACAGTTTGTTTGTAGACAGTGAAGATCCCTCCACTATACAGATATCATACAGTGAAGATGAATATACGATTACGCTCAACTTCAAACATTGCCATGCATTAGCTGATTTCATCCTGCCGGAAGGCGAAACGAAAGAAGTAACATCTTTAATAGATAAGATTTTCGTGCTGGTATGTGAAAATAACGGTACAGAGAAAATGTATGTAGAAACAAGCTCCAAAGTAATCGTTCCGGCAGGCTGCTTACTAAAATATGTTACCCTATTCTTAACCGACGGGAAAGAATTTCAAATAAAAAACGACACGCCTATCCTATTCGAACGCAATAGGCGTTATTCCATTCGGTTGTCGCCGGATTTAAAAAGAATGACTATCGAACCGGAAGAAGGAAGCGAGAATTGGGAGTAGAGGTCACATATTTTCGATATGATCCATATTCTCAATCGTCTTTATTTGCTTTTTCATAAAAATAGCCGTATACTCGTAGTTTGATTTAGAGATTAATATAGAAAACTTTTTTAAAGAATCCAACCATACTTTATATTCTAGTATCTTCCCAAGGTCATATTCAATAATCGGGCATATTTGATTATACCAGTTAATTACCATCTTTGTTTCTTTATGTTCTATATAGAGTATACTTGAATCGATATTGACTGTTGAAACGAATATATTAACCAAAGAGTTATATTCATTCCGGCCTGTTTTTAAAATAGACTCAAAATTTCGCATCATATCCAGCAGTTCGTCTTTCAGCAACATCAATTCGTCTTTGGTAATCAACTCTCTCTTATAAAAATACTGGATATCTCTGACCGTATTCGATAATGCATTAGGACACATGATGAGACTACTTTCATTATTCAAATACATAACTTGACTTAGTTTTTTTCGCAATTCTGTTAATTCAGCCGGTACCTTCAGCTCGGAAAAAGAGAAAAGTATAGACAAATCATCAATCTGATAAATCCATCGATAATAGTAGTACTTAAACAGATTTTCATATTTCGGAATTAAGAAAATATAGACCTTATTAAAAGAGGAAATTGATTTAAACAAATTTATATCATCAATGAAACTATTTTTTAAGTTATAAAAAGACAGTAGCTTATTTATAAGGAGATCATTGGGCGAAAACTTTTCAAATTCTCCCATTATTTTAGCTTCTTTATTATCTTCATCTTTAACAATTACGTCTAAAGAAAAATTTAACCTTTTAGATAATTTTACTAATTCCTCAAAAGTAAAAGGTATTTTCCCATTAACTCTTCTGTATATCGAGTCTTTCCCAAGATCAAGGATATCCATTATGTATTCTACAGGATTCTGATAATCAGGAATATTTTTAATAATTGTATCTACTATTATGTTATTCAAATGCCTATCCATCTTAACTGTTGGAATTATATTTATACTATGAAAAACAAATGATTTATCATTTGAGTGTTAGAGTTTATTATATTTGTAAGTAGAAAATTATCTTGAATAAATCTACACAAAGATACATTTGAAAAATATTCATTTTTCATTTTATATTTATTATTTAAGAGATTTCTATAATCAATTATTCGCTCTTTTTGCATTTAAGTAGATAGGTAAATCTATTTTGTCTTTTTTAGAAACAAACGAACGCTATTTTTCATTTATATTAAAATAGAATGCATAAAAACAGTCTGTTTTATCGTTTACCGCATACATGCTATACATATCATTAGTTTATACTGTAAATAAACAGCTAATATGTATAATATCAAAATCATAATTCTCATTAATTACCACACAAATATTATTTCATTTATTTTTCTTTGTCATAAAATTTCGTCTCACAAATTGTATGGTTTTTTTAAACGAATAAAAAAGATAAGATATATGTCTGTAAAAAGAATTCTTACCCAAAGAGATAATTTTCACCTTTACATCTATTACATTTAATTAGAAATTAATTCACTAAAGATGAAGAAAACAATATACATTAAAATAATACTTTTATTTGTTTCTCTTACACTTGGAATTACAGAGGTAAAGGCGCAAATGAATATTTATGTATCTCATACTGCCTCCGCAACAGGTGGAGGTTCTGGTTCGAAGACTTCTCCGTATAATATAAGCGAATTATTTGACAATGTGATTAAGACTAAGCTGAAGTTTGCGACCGATACGGTTAATATCTTTTTTGAAAAAGGAGGTACGTATTACACAGGTTCTTTTGCATCTCGCGGCTATAACGGATTTAATGCAGATGCCTGGAATGGTAAAACCGTCATATTGGATGCTTTTGGGAATGGTTCTCCCGTTATATTCGATGGTAACAACCAAAACGTATTCGCTGATATAGATCGCGGACGTTCAGCAAACGACCAGTTTACATTAAACGTTACAAACATAATCTTCCAAAATTTTGAAGGAAATAATGGCTATCCTTTTATATTTGTCAATTACTGGAATACATTAAATATGGACAATGTAACTATACAGAACTGTAATAATATCCAGGGATATTTATTTCATATAAATTGTAATTCGGCGCAATTTACCCTTTCCAATAGTAGTATTATTAATAATAACAGAGGTGATAATCACTTGATTTATCTTCAGAATGCTAAGGTTGCATATATCTACAATAACACCTTTTCTTATAACACTACAACCGCTCATGGTATAAATATAGCAACAGATGATGTTAATTTCTTTAATAATACCATCTACAATTCGGGAACGTTGCGTATCAACAACAGCTCAACTAAAAAAAGAATTATCAACAATTTAGTTGTAGGGACATCAACTATTTCTTTAGAAGGAATGAGCCTCGGACATCGCGCCGGATTAAAGAATAATGTTTCGGGAACAGAATACTGGCAGGCAGGTAATACATTAACATTCTCCTTTACCAATACTCAGTTTGAACAATATATTGATACGCTACTGACAAATAATAACAAACCGGGCGGTCGGTTCCATAAACTAAAAAACACATCCGACCCCAATCATTTGTTTTTGGGGAAAGGAGTTTCCGTTCCCGATTTACAAAAGGATGTTACGATCTATTTGGATAAAGATCAATCCGGCAATAAACGTTCGGATCATTTCCCAATATCTTTAGGCGCTATTGATTATTGGAATTGTATATTATCCCAGTCTTCTATTATAACGATCTTGTTTAACTCAGACGAAGGAAGCAAACTTCCTTTGCCAAAAGAAATTGATTTAAATGAATTTGTTTTAGAAACACCCCCAGGAGTTGATCACAGTCAATTAAATTTTGAATTGGTAAACAAATCCATGAAATATGGAACGCTATCCAACCTGACACCTGATAAAAAAACAACTTTTACCCCGGCTACTCCGGGAGGTAAACCAGTAGGCATTAATATAACGGATTCATTCTCTTATAAGGTTAGTCAGATGATAAACGGTGTTTTGTACGAAAAAACAGCCTTTGTTAAAGTGATTATTGTAGACATGAACGAACCGGTCGGTTATATAGATCCGGCCAACTATCCGAGTACCTGTTTTGATTTCATGGGTAAGATTACATTTTCCGGGGATCATCGATTTATGACGGACAAAGGCCATTATTTAGTTGGATATGCTATCCCGCTTGTGGCGGATTTGAATAAAGACGGCTATCCGGAAATTATAGCTTTTGGTAAAAGAGGCACTGGTTCCAGCAGTCATTATGACTCTGTCCACATTTTTAATGGACAAACGGGGAAGCATATTTGTGGTTTACAAATAGCTTCGAGTGAATTTTCACACGACGGCTGGCATCCTTCTCCTTCGCCGGCTGTCCTTGTAGATGCAAACAGAGACGGGATTGTTGAGCTTATCATGGCATTTCCTCAGGGTGGAGGAGGAGATTCAGGATATGCAGGAAAAGTTGTTTCTTTTAATCTCCGCCCAAAAGACTCTACTTATGTGTTGGAACATAATAGAACGTTTCCTGTCAGTTATGGAGATGGCATAACATCCAAAGCTTCACTTCCCACACCACAAGTATGTGATTTAGACGGAGACGGCACGCCTGAATTGCTTGTCTACAATAAAGTATATGACGCCGTAAGTGGAGAATTATTATTTACCATCGACCAAAACTATATGGGGCGCAACCCGATGGCCAGATACGATAATGACAGATTTCAGGTGTTTCCCTATATTTATGATTTAGATGGAGACGGCATTTATGATATCGCCGCTGGCGGGAAAATGTATAAAGTCACCAAACCGGGTGGCGTTTGGAATATACAAGAAATAGTATTGAACAGTAGCGATGATCCGGGCGATGGTTTTACCGGAGTTGCAGATATTGATGGCGACGGTTTACCGGATATTGTTACTGTTCGTGCGGTTACAAGGGATAATAACGGAAGTATTTTAGTTACGGTATGGAATCCCGGATTCTCCTCCAATGGCAAAGCGAATCCTCGTGTCATGGCTAAAAAAACGGTTAAATTCATAGACAGAGGCGGATACGGTAGTAATTCGTATGTATATATAGGAGACATTAACGGCGTTGAATATGGAGGGAAACGCCTGCCTGAAATTGCTGTCTTGTCAGGAAGTGTAGAATTTACTAATGAAGAAGTACATCCCAGCGTATCAGGCTTAACAGGAAGAAAGACCAATGGAGAAGGCGTTATTTTCGCACTCACTTTTGATGAAAAAGAAAAGGATATCACCCAAAAACTCAAATTCTCATTCTTTTTAGAACATAATGATGACTCAGTGGATACAGGGTTTACCATGTTTGATTTCGACAATGACGGAATTATGGAAATCTGTTACCGCGATAGAAGGACTTTACGAATTATAAAACCGACAAAATCATATGTCTCATTAAATGAAAAAAGTGAAGACGTTATCTTATTTAATAAGACTGTCTATTCCGGAACAGGTTTTGAATATCCGGTTATTGCTGATATTGACAATGATGCGTCAGCCGAAATGATCGTAATGGGCTATCCAAATGATGGAGGATTCCATGGATTTATTTATGCGCTAGGAAGCAAGGGCGACAAATTCGCTCCGGCACGTCCTGTGTGGAATCAATTTATTTACGATCCGTTCAAAATTAATGACGACTTAACAACGCCTATTGGCCCAGCCAAAAACCGTTTGGCGTACAAATACAAACATGAAGTAAGAAATGATGAAGGCGTTATAGAAAAAACAATAAATGATTATCAACCCTATAATGCCACGATCAATCAAACGCCTTATTTTACAACCTTATCGAATGGCTCCGGGCAATTAAGCAGTTTTGAACCGATTATCTTCTTAACGGAATCTTATCTCGTGGCAGAAAATGCCGGAGAAGAGGCAAAACGCCCTAAGATTATTATGGAGAAAGGCAAGTCCTTTATTGAAGTAACGATAGGCAATAAGGCTACGGCTAAAACGGATATTTCAATCAATACGCCCATTGCAATCTATGAAAGCCAGGTGAGTCCCTCTACTTTAGTGGGAAAAGTGAGTTTAAGTAATCTGGGGGTAACGTCGGCCATTAAAGCAGGTCGGGAAATGCGGATAAAAATAGCTGTTTCCAACGCCTATTCGACGTATCATGTCCGGTTGGGCGACGACAGTGGATACGACGACCAGGGAAATACGAATTGGAAATGGCGTTTCGGAACAAATAATGAAGGACAAGGAGCCGGCACAAATGTTTCGAATCCTCCGGCTAATCCCGGCAGAGGGATCGGCAAAGCGCGCCGCGCCTATCGTGATTGTGACTGGACAGACCAATCCGTAAAAGTATCATTTATCAATCTTAATCATGATGCCGCTACCGTACAGGAGTTCAAATCTGTTATGATTGATGTCCTTCATAACGATGAGATTAATATATCCGATTTATCGAATCCGTTTCCTACTCAGAAATCGGGTTTCAAAATGAGTAGTCAATATATCAGAGGTAAAGGCCCGGTAGCAGGTATGCTTACTTTCTCCAACAACAATATTATTTATACGCATAACGGAACTATTCCACCTAATAATATCGATACATTTTCGTATGCATTCAAATATGCACCTACGGGCAGTGGGGTAGAAAAAGAATTTTTCGCCAATGTTTACATCTATATTATGCAGCCTGTATCAGGAAGTTTTGGCGTTTGTTATGGCGACAACCTCTCTGCTAAACTAAATGAGTCTCCTACAGGTATTCGTTTTATCTGGTGGAATGAGCAAAATCAATTACAATCGTCTTCCGATAGTTTAACGATTCATTTCGGCGCCATTACAACTTTTAATACATATACGGTCAAGCCGTTGTTAACCACATGGAATAATGACAGGATCGAATTTATTCCCGGACAACTGACGGTGAATCCATTGGGAGCCTTCGGTTCTAACGCCATTATGAAATGGACGGGAGGAATAGATACTAACTGGAATGACCCGCGCAACTGGATAGAAATAATAAACGGAGTGGAAGCTTCTGCCTCATCTGCACCTGCAAGATGCGTAGATGTTATCATTCCTTCCGATTTGGCAAACTATCCGATAATAACAAGCGCTGTCGCATGCTCGAAAATTACAATGAAAAACCGCGCTATGATAGCCGGTATTCATTGGCTTACATATAATAATGCGCAGGTGGAACTAATGCTGAAACCGACAGAAAGGAACCGATTCATCATGTGGTCGGCCCCTTTGATGAATATGTATTCGGGCGATTATCATTTCAAAAAAGGAAACGACCCTTATTGGGGAGATGTTTTCATGAATTTCTTCCAGGCTAAAAATCCGGATAATTTATCCAGCGTTGCTAAGGATAATCATTTTACGCCCACATTCAAAAACGCAGGATTCGAATTAAGCCAGGGACAAGCGTTTAATCTGAAACTGATTGCGACTTCTTTGAACAAAGATAGCATGTTTGTATTTCCCAAAACAGATAAAAGCTATACGGCAATGGATGGTACACAGTATAATACGCCTCGTAACGGCAATGCCGGTAAATTTATATCGGATGCTGTTATTGCAGCCGGGAATCGGGTGAATGTGCCAAGCGGCGCTATGTCCAGTTCAAACTACATACAGGTAGTTAATCCTTTCATGGCTTATCTGGATATCAAGAGCTTTCTTACAAATAATACGAATCTTGAAAATGCAGTCAAGATTTGGAATGGCGGAATAAGCGCCCAACCTAACGCCACACCGGGAGATTTCATAACGATCTTACCGGATAAGACAAGCGACAATCGTTACATCATTGACAATGCAGATGATTGGTTTAATGACGGAACAAGCAATACGGGATATATCGCTCCATTACAATCGTTCTTTGTAAAGAAAGCATATTCCGGAGAAACAATCAGCACATTAAATATGAATCC
Source organism: Tannerellaceae bacterium (assembly GCA_031264865.1). GTDB lineage: Bacteria > Bacteroidota > Bacteroidia > Bacteroidales > Tannerellaceae > DFXE01. The sequence goes on from JAISDJ010000007.1 coordinate 10,805, forward strand.
TGCCTGGACTACAACTATCAACTCTTCGCATTCAGGAGATTATACCTTACGAGCTGATGCAAAAGAAATAAATACGCTTCGTATCAAGGCTACTCAAAACAAAGAATCGAGCACAACTGTATTATTCTCCTATCCGGAAGCAACACCGAATTACAATAAAAACGAAGACTCCTACAAATTGTTTTCTTCAGAAATAACGGTCTCGGTATACAGTCTCTCTCCTACCGGTGATCCGCTGGCAATCAATACAAGCAATAATTTCCAGAACACAGCTATTCGTTTGGGTATCCGTTTGAAAGAAGCTGGTACGATAACTTTTCACTTTTCCGGCATGGAAACATTTGGATATAAGACATATCTGATTGATCATTCACAGAATAACAAAAAAATAGATATACAGCAGAATCCAACCTATTCTTTCACTGTCGTTAAACAATCGGTCAATGATAAGGTAATAGAACTCAATAATCGTTTTACACTGGAAATGCAATATACAGGAAATATTCAGGTCGATAATGAAAATATTCAGGCAAAAAATTTAACTATAACATCAAAAAATGGATATATTCATATACAAACGCCGTCTGTTGCCAGTAGTTTGCAAATTTACAATATGGCTGGAACATTGGTTTACAATACCCATACTAAATCGGATAATTACCGAGTACATGTAGGCTCCCCGCAAACATATCTCATAAAAGTGAAAATGAATGACGAATATATCGTAGAAAAAGTGTTCGTCAAATAATGACATTGGGTTAGAGTCCCAATTTAGGTTTAAATTCTTATCTTAACCCGGGCATGTGAATGTCTGGGTTTTGTTTTGTCGATTTCTTTTAATTATTAGCTTGATATACAAATTAAAAACATTGCTTCAAACGATATTGGCATCAAACGCTTATCTAAAAACAGAAATAGTAAAAATAAAATATGCAGGAGTTGATAATTTCATTTTAAACAATTTATCCTTTCTCTTCCTTATTTCCCTCCGTTCCGGTAAAAGATTTTCCCTCGAGATATTCTATTTTAAAAATATGGAAGCACAAAATAAATCCCGACAGCAAAATTGGGCCGAAAATAACGCCCATAAAACCGAATAGCGGCAATCCTATAATAACACCAAAAATTGTAACAAGAGGATGTGTATCTGCCAGCTTTTTCTGCAAAACAAAACGAATCAAGTTATCAACAGTCGTAAGAATAAGCAACGCATAAGCAAATAGCCCTAATGCATTCATCCAATCTCCCGTAAGAGCCAGGTAAACAGAGAGCGGAAACCATATAATCCCGGTTCCCAAAAGCGGAACAATTGTGGCAAAACAGGTAAGGAACGCAAACACAACGGGACTCGGAGCACCGAATATAAGGTATCCAATAAAAGCAACAACTCCTTGAATAATAGCCAGGAGCGGTATCCCCAATGCGTTTGCTTTAACCAACGTGTTTAGTTCTTTCAATACCACATGTCGGTTTAAACGGTTAAAAGGAAGCATCTCATACACATATTGTTCCATGTTACGTCCGTCTGTGAGCATAAAATAGAGAACGAGAAGCAACATTACAATATTTATTATAAATCCGCTGATGCCACTCATCAAAAATTGTCCTATTTTAGGCAACATGGAAACAACAGACATCAGGTTTCCCGTATCAAGGACATCATACGTTGTTTTCTCTTTTATCAAACCAGCAAAACGTTCTATCAAGGCAACTAACTCACCGGTATCTAAGTTAAAACCTTGTATCGCTGTAATAAACAACCATACGGAAAACGCAAGGGGGATGAGAAAACAAAGAATCGTTTCAAACAATAATAACAAGGCAACTAAACTTTTATTCCAATGCTTTTGCTCGGTAAGATAAAACATCTGGTTTCTTACTAATATGTAGATAGTAAATGCGCCTAAAATCCCTCCAAGGAAAGGGGCAAACTCTTTTATCAAAATAATTCCCAAAATAAGGATAATACCCATTAATGAATATTTCCAATATTGCTCTTTCAGACCCATAGCTTATATTTTTTTGATTTACAAAGATAAGTTGTTTATTTATTTAACAAATGAAATGATAAACGTTTTAAGTTCGTATATTTGCCCCTGTATTTATGTTTGACGGATATGGAGGATACGAAAGTGCAATTTGAAGAAGTAATCGCCCAATGCAGGGAACTGTTTAAAAACAAACTAAAGGATTACAATCCGTCGTGGCGAATCATGCGCCCCGAATCGGTGACCGACCAGCTACTTATAAAAGCAAACCGGATCCGCAGCCTCGAAATAAAAGGTTTCAGCATGATTGACGAAGACATAAAGTTTGAATTTATCGCTATCGTTAATTATGGCGTAATCGGACTTATCCAACTTGAATTGGGCTTTGCCGACACGACAGATATCACTCCCGAAAAAGCCTTAGTCCTGTACGACAAGCATATTACGGCTACCAAAGAATTGATGTATGCCAAAAATCATGATTATGATGAAGCATGGCGCCGGATGAGAATTAGTTCGTATACCGATTTGATTCTGATGAAAATATATCGCGTAAAACAAATCGAAAACCAGGGAGGAAAAACAATTGCATCGGAAGGTATAGATGCAAATTATATGGATATGATAAATTATGCTCTCTTCGGTTTGATAAAGCTTGAATTTGGCAAAGAACAAACAAATGACTAAAGAAAGAATCATAAAAGTTATTGCAGAGATTTGCCGGTTATTAATTGGTAGTGTATTTGTCTTTTCAGGATTTGTTAAGGCGATAGACCCCGTAGGGTTTGCTATTAAAATCGGGGATTATTTAGTGGACTTCGGTTTACAGAACTTTAAACCGCTCGCTCTGTTGGTCTCCATAAACCTGAGTGCGGTAGAATTCACTTTAGGTGTTTGTATGCTACTAGGAGTGTACAGGCGATATACTTCTATATTGACTCTGCTTTTTATGCTGGTTATGACGCCACTAACACTTTATCTGGCTCTTTTCAATCCGGTATCGGATTGCGGATGTTTTGGCGACGCCATTATTCTTTCCAATTGGGAAACGTTCTCCAAGAATGTCGTTTTGCTGTCAGCAGTTATTTTTGTCTTGATTCATCACCAGAAACTTTTCCAATGCTTTACATTCAGGGTCTATTGGTTTATTGTTTTATTTGTCTATGTATATTGTGTTGGTTTTTCTTATTGGAATTACAATCACCTTCCCCTGCTCGATTTCCGTCCATATAAAATCGGAGCAAATATTCCGGAACAGATGGCAATTCCCGACGATGCCCCGCAGGATGTATACGAATCTATTTTCATTTACGAAAAAGATGGCGTAAAGAAAGAATTCACCTTAGATAATTACCCGGCAAACGATTCGACATGGACATTTGTGGATACGCGCACCGAGTTAGTAAGCGAAGGAGTAAAACCGGCGATTGAAACATTCAACGTTTACGACAAAGATTATAATGACGTTTCAGACATCCTCCTTTATAGCGAAGAGCCTATTTTTTTGCTTATCGCTCACAAACTGGAAGAAGCGAGCGACGAACGGATCGACGCCATCAACAATCTGTATGATTATGCCTTGGAGCGCGGAATATCCTTCTATTGCATCACCGGGTCGGCTCAAAAATATATACAAGCATGGATTGATATCACTGGAGCCGAATATCCTTTCCTTTTTGCCGATGATGTCTTATTGAAGACAATCATCCGTTCCAATCCGGGACTTGTCTTGATAAATAACGGAACTATCTTGGAAAAACGGCACTATAAAGATATCCCGGAAGAGGAATATATGGCAGAGGTATTAAACGATTATTTGGAAGAAAAACAGACAAATAACAAAGGATACCGGTGGATTTATATCTACTTATCAGGTTTTACCGTACCTTTGTTGCTTATTTGGGTGTATGATTACCTGCATTTCCGCCGCAGGAAAGAATCCGAGGACGAATAAACAATTTATTGTATCATATAATTAATTTATAAAACTTATGAGAAAGAATATTATTGCCGGAAACTGGAAAATGAACACTACGCTCCCCGAAGGCCTGGCATTGGCAAAAGGATTGAACGAAGCCTTGAAAGGCAAGACACCAACATGTGATGTTGTGATAGGCGTCCCGTTTACTCACTTGGCAAGCATTGCAGCAGCAGTCGACCTGACTAAAATAGGCGTTGCCGCCCAGAATTGCGCCGATAAAGAAAAAGGAGCTTTCACCGGCGAAATATCGGCTGCTATGATAGCTTCTACCGGAGCAACCTATACAATCATCGGACACTCGGAAAGACGCATATACTATCATGAAAATGCCGAGATCCTGAAGAACAAAGTAAATCTGGCATTGGCCAACGAGCTTGCCCCGATTTTCTGCATCGGCGAAATACTGGAAGAAAGAGAAGCTGGCGAGCATTTTAATGTGGTAGACAAACAAGTGGAAGCTTCTTTGTTTAATTTGTCTGCCGAAGACTTCGGAAAGCTTATTATCGCTTATGAACCCGTTTGGGCAATTGGAACCGGCAAAACAGCAACGGCAGAACAGGCTCAGGAAATTCATGCGCATATCCGGCAAACAATTGCAAACAAATATGGACAAACCGTAGCTGATAATTGTTCTATTCTTTACGGCGGAAGTATGAATGCAGAAAATGCAAAAGATCTAGTTGCCAAACAGGACGTTGACGGTGGCCTGATTGGCGGCGCTTCTTTATCCGTAGAGAAATTCCTTCCTATCGTAGAAGCTTTTTAATTATTCCATATATCTTGAGACAAGGCATTGCCTTGTCTCAACAAAATCATAAAATAATGAAACCGTTTTTATTTTTTACCGGACTATTCTTATTTCTCGCTTGCTTTGGAAATGTATCGGCTCAATATTTTCCGGGACAACACACCACTATTTTTGACACCCTTCAAGAAAAACAACCTGGAAAAGGAGAAGTAACAATTGACCAGCCTCTCAACATCAAGAACATGGTGGGAGCCCGCCAATCAGGTAGAAATGTAGAAACAAGCGATGGACGCTCCTTCTTAAAAACGCAGGGATATCGAGTACAAGTTTTCTCTGGAAATAATCAACGTACTTCCAAAGACGAAGCATTCCAAAAAGAACAACAAATAAAAGAGGCTTTTCCCGACCTCAAAACATATGTCACATACACTGCTCCTTTCTGGAGATTACGTGTAGGCGATTATAGCTCGCACGACGAAGCCTATCATACGCAACGCCAAATAGCAGAGGCCTTACCGTCTTTCGGTAAAGAAATGTATATCGTGCGGGAAGAAATCCAAATTCCGTTAGATTATTATTTTTACTAAACAAAGCAAAAACACAAATGAGGAAAGATATAAGTGAAGATGTTTCGGAAACATGCGAAATATTATCCAGCCATTACAAAAAAATAATCCAATTACTGGGAGAGGACCCCGATCGCGAAGGTTTACTAAAGACGCCGGCGCGTGTAGCCAAGGCAATGCAATTCCTTACCGGCGGATACAATGAAGACCCTGAAGAAATATTATCATCGGCTATGTTCCGCGAAGAGGGATATAAACAAATGGTTATCGTAAAGGACATTGATTTTTTTTCTCTTTGCGAACACCATATGCTCCCTTTTTTCGGGAAAGCGCATGTGGCTTATATTCCTAATAGGTATATCACAGGGTTAAGTAAAATTCCCCGTGTAGTAGACGTCTTCGCCCGCCGGTTACAAATACAGGAACGGATGACCCTGGAAATTAAAGATTGTATTCAGAAAACATTAAATCCCTTAGGTGTAATGGTGGTAATAGAAGCTCAACACATGTGCATGCAAATGCGCGGCGTGGCAAAACAAAATTCACTAACGACAACGTCTGATTTCACAGGTTTTTTCCAACAAGCAAAAACACGCGAAGAATTTATGAACCTAATCAAAAAATAATCAGGCTTTCGCGAGCCGCATGACTCTTTCTACTGCATCATCTATTTGTAATTCGCTTTCCATACCCAGAGTCATGCAACTGATATTTCCCTGAGTGAGGGCAAATTTGATGGATTGTTCACGTTCATCATCTTTGATGCGTTCTCCTTCTCCGAATACTTTCATGGCGATCACTCCTTTTCCGTTAGCCTGTGCTTGTGCAAGAATTTCTTTTATTTCGTCGGGAGTACCATCCATCTTCGTTCCGAACGGATTAAGCCGGGCCATGATAACGTCTACCCAAGGATGTTCCGACGCTAAACGAAGAGCGTCTATGTTATGACAGGAAACACCTGTTGCTTTGATTATGCCATCCTGTTTCGCTTTGGCTAATCCATCTATATAATGTGTACGGGTTTTGTCCCAATCTCCTTGCATCATACAATGCATCAAAACGATATCGATGTAATCGGTACCTATTTCCTGACGGAACCGATCAAGAATCTTATCCACCGGTTGATTATTTTCGGAGCCATCTTCGTGTGTCCAGACTTTGGAAAGTAACGTTAGTTTCTCACGAGGCAATGTTTTTATCGCCTCTCCTACAAAAGGATGTGAACCGTATCCGTCGGCCATATCAAAAAAATGGATTCCTCGTTCATAGGCATGATGTGCCATTTTTACAAAAGCATCCATACCTCTGCGCGTTTGATTTGAGCCTTTATTATATCCAACAGTTCCTGTTCCCATAGCCATACGGGAAACAAACAATCCCGATTTTCCCAACTTTACTTTATCTACCGTAACATTGGCTGATGCACAATGGATGTTTGCAAAGCCTGAACCTATGACAGTCAGCCCAGCCATTCCGGCAACTCCTGTCCTAATAAATCTACGTCTGGTAATTTTACTCATAATGGATTAAGTTTAAAGTTGCAAGATAGTTATTTTTTACATACTCATTTGTCCAGAAAACGATTTTCCCGGTAGCGAGTGAAGCCGTAACATCAATAATGCGTTGGTTAGCGCTGCCTTTAAAACGTAATGCTTCATCACGAAGGCTTTCTACATATCGGCCATCTACCAATACATCTATATAGGGCAATATTCCGGAAAGTTTAGATGACATAAGAATCTGTTCGTATTGATATCCTGTATAACACCAGATTGTTTTACGAGTTTCATAGTGGATACGCCTGGCAAGTTCGGTAAAAGCTTCCGGTTGCATCAATGGATCGCCTCCGCTGAACGTAACATTCGAAAATTCTGCTCTTTTAACAATATCCAGTATTTCCGTTACTGTATAGTAAACACCTTCCTCTATATCCCATGATTGCGGATTATGACATCCCGGACAATGATGATTACATCCGGCGGCATAAATAGTAGTCCGAAACCCCGGCCCGTCTACGGTCGTATCTTCTACTATTTTTAATATGGAAAGCTTATTCATGAATGATCCTGTCATTTAGTTCGGCTAATTTAGCGCTATTCCAGCGGTCGGTTGTTCCTACCAGATAGCCTGTTATACGCTGTAGTCTGTCAATACTCATGCTTCCGCATTTCGGGCATTCGCTCATCTGAGATGCCGCATTTTCATATCCACAATTCAGGCATCTGTTTCGGTTATGATTCACCGAAACATATCCCATATTATGCTTATCCATTAAATCCACAACCGTCATAATCGCTTCGGGATTATGTGTAGCATCACCGTCAATTTCTACATAAAAGATATGGCCACCACGAGTTATATCGTGATAGGGTGCTTCTATTTTTGCCTTATGGTGAGCACTACAGGAATAGTAAACCGGCACATGATTGGAATTAGTATAATATTCCTTGTCGGTTATCCCCGGTAAAATACCGAATGTTTTTTTATCTCTACGTGTAAAACGTCCGGATAATCCTTCTGCCGGTGTTGCCAAAACACTGTAGTTATGCTGATATTTTTCTGAAAAATCGTTTACTTTATTCCGCATATGCGTTACGATTTCAAGTCCCAGTTTCTGTGCCTCATCATCCTCGCCATGATGTTTACCTGTTAAAGCTACCAACGCTTCCGCTAATCCGATAAAACCTATCCCAAGCGTCCCCTGATTAATAACACGTTCGATTGTATCGTCCGATTTCAGGTTTTCACTACCTTCCCAAAGAACAGACATCAGCAGGGGGAATTGTTTCGCCAGAGCCGTTTTCTGAAATTCAAAACGCCTGTGCAATTGTATCGCAGTCAAGTCAAGCACCTCATTTAATTTCTTATAAAAACCGACAATCCGTTCTTGTTGATTTTCGATGCTCATACACTCGATAGCCATGCGAACCAGATTCAATGTCGAAAAAGAAAGGTTCCCACGACCAATAGACGTTTTTCTGCCGAAACGGTTTTCAAAGACCCGGGTACGGCATCCCATCGTCGCAACTTCATAAAAGTAACGCTGCGGATCGTCTTCGCGCCACTCTTCGTGCTGATTGAATGTAGCATCAAGATTTAGAAAATTCGGAAAGAAACGCCGGGCGCTTACTTTACAAGCCAATGTATACAAATCATAATTCCGGTCTTCGGGCAAATAACTTACTCCCTTCTTCTTTTTCCATATCTGAATGGGAAAGATAGCCGTACCTCCATTTCCTACTCCTTCATTGGTACTGATTAGCAATTCACGAATAATACATCTTCCTTCAGCCGAAGTATCCGTACCATAATTAATAGAGCTAAACACCACCTGGTTTCCCCCACGCGAATGGATAGTATTCATATTATGGATAAATGATTCCATGGATTGGTGCACGCGTCCTATCGTACGGTTTATTGCATGTTGTACAACCCGTTCTTCACCTTTTAAACCATCCAGCTCTTTTTGCAGGTAGTCAACAATCGTTACATTATATAAATGCTTGTAATCTTCTCCGTTTATATGCTCCAGTATTTTTATCTCTTCAATAAATGTAAGCCTTACATACGGCGCCATATAAAAGTCGAAAGCGGGAATTGCTTGTCCGCCGTGCATCTCGTTCTGGGCTGTTTCCAAAGAGATACATCCCAACATACTAGCCGTTTCTATCCGTTTAGCCGGACGCGATTCGCCATGTCCGGCAGTAAAACCGTTTCCAAGTATTTTATTCAACGGATGCTGCACACATGTCAGGCTCTTTGTCGGATAATAATCCTTATCGTGGATATGCAGATAATTTTGGCGAACAGCCTCTTTTACATCAGGGAGCAACAAATAGTCGTCAACAAAAGGCTTGGTAGACTCGCTTGCAAATTTCATCATCATCCCCGCCGGCGTATCTGCATTCATGTTTGCGTTTTCACGCGTAATATCATTCGACTTGGTTTCGATGATTTCAAGAAACATATCTTTTATCTTAGCCTTCCGGGCAATACTCCGCTGGTCACGATAAGCGATATATTTTTTGGCCACCTCTTTCCTCGGGCTTTTCATTAATTCTATTTCTACCATATCCTGGATTTCTTCTACGGTCATTTGCTCGCGTCCCTGGCATGAAATATAGTCGGCGATGCACCTTATTAATGATGGGTCTTCTCCCTTTTCGGTATGAAGCATTGCTCTACGCACGGCTGCCATAATCTTTTCTTCATTAAAACCAACTACTCGCCCGTCTCGTTTTACTACTGTCTGTATCATAATAACATATCTTTTTTCTTATTTTTCTCTCGTCAACAACATAGTGTAAATGTGTAGGCAAAGATATATGATTTATATATCAACACACCTATTCGAGACAACAATTCTCAATAATTAATATGTGAAGTTTTCTTAAATAAAATACAACCACATAACTATCAATACATTGTAAAAAACACATGTATAAATTATTTTCCAAAATGAAAACCAAACTACTCATATGATATAACCAATTGATTGCCATCAACATTCCGATATAGCTTCTGTTTTATTCTGAAAAATCTTTTTCCGGTTTTCATGTTTATTATCCGATTAATGAGTAGCTTTGCGCCCTTATTTGGTTTAAGTATGGAATGGATTAGCGACTTATTATGGGGAAGTGGCATTGCCCACTCTGTTCTGATTTTATCAGTTGTAATAGCCTTAGGCATCCAACTGGGAAAGATTAAAATCTTTGGTGTATCATTAGGTATCACTTTGGTTCTTTTCGTAGGGATACTTTTAGGACATTTCGGGTTCCGTGTAAATGAAGATATACTTCATTTCCTCAAAGAATTCGGACTTATTTTATTTGTGTTTTCAGTGGGAATGCAGGTGGGCCCCGGTTTCTTTTCTTCTTTCAAACAAGGTGGTATTACATTAAATATGCTGGCTTGCGGAATTGTTCTTCTCGGAGCTGTCGTTACTATTATTCTCCATTTCATAACAGGTATTCCTCTCTCTACGATGGTAGGTATTATGTCGGGCGCCATTACCAACACACCAGGATTAGGAGCCGCTCAGCAAGCATACAGTGATTTATTCGGCGACACCGACCCAACTATCGCTCTCGGTTATGCTGTTGCTTATCCGCTAGGGGTGGCAGGTATTATCCTTTCGATGCTATTTGTTCGTTATGTCTTCCGCATACGCCTCGACAAAGAATTCAGACAAATTGAGGAAGAAAGTAAACAACAAGTACACGGAGCGATACCGGTTTCACTTATCGTAAAGAATCCGGCTGTGTTTGGAAAAACAATCGGTGAACTATCCGCCTTGTTAACTCATAGCGAATTTGTGATTTCACGTATTTGGGTAAAAGAGATAAACAAGATTGAAATAGCAAGCAGCGAAACGGTATTGCACGGAGATGATAAAATATTTGTTATCACTACCGAACATGACGCCGAAACAATCAAAACATTTATCGGCCAAGAGATAGAAATGGACCGTAAACAATGGATTCCGGCCGACAGCCAATTCGTTAGCCGACGCATTGTCGTAACCAAGCCGGAACTAAACGGCAAAAAGCTTGGCGAACTCCAATTACGTCGTTTACACGGTGTTAACATCACCCGTATCAACCGTGCAGGAGTTGACTTAGTAGCCAATCCCGGACTAACCATGCAAATTGGCGACCGTTTGACAGTAGTGGGTAGTGAACCTGCCGTTGCCAAAGTAGAAGAAATATTCGGCAATTCTTTCAAACGACTGAATGAACCTAATCTGATCACGATCTTTATCGGCATCGCTTTAGGGATTATTCTTGGAAGTATTCCGATTGCATTCCCAGGTATTCCGCAATCGGTTAAATTAGGTCTGGCCGGCGGCCCGCTTATTGTTGCTATCTTGGTCAGCCGGTTTGGGTACCGATATAAATTGATTACCTACACCACACAAAGCGCCAATCTTATGTTGCGCGAAGTAGGCATCGCCCTTTTCCTTGCTTGCGTAGGATTAAGCGCCGGAGAAGGTTTTGTAGATACAATCGTCAACCAGGGCGGATTATCCTGGATAGGTTACGGATTTGCTATTACCACTATACCTTTATTAATAATAGGATTTATCGGACGGTTTTTCTTCCAAATAAATTATTTCACCTTGATGGGATTAATAGCCGGCAGTACAACCGACCCTCCCGCATTAGCGTACGCAAATACCACTGCCGGGAATGACTCTCCGGCTGTAGGATATGCTACGGTTTATCCGATTACCATGTTCCTGCGTGTACTCACTGCTCAATTGATGATTTTGTTTTTCTATGCGTAAGCGGATTTCGTTATCGTAAAACGCAAAAATCATTTCAGTATCTTTTATAACCTGCATGAAATATAAAACCGCGCGGCTGGGGAATTTAACCACGCCGCACGGTTTCAAAGATCTCTTTTTACAGTCTATAATATCAATATCCCGGATTCTGTTCGATCAGGTTATTGCTATTCATTGCCTGTTCAGGAATAGGATAACGGTTATAATTCGGCTTATTATCTGCTGGTTTGTCCCACCAGGCTTCGGTTGTATACTTGTCCCAGCGAACCAAGTCGGTGCGACGACGTCCTTCACCAATAAACTCAATCAGCCACTCGTCAAGCATACGCCACTCGTCAAGGTTAGCAGCCGTTACCGGGTCAGGATCGGCACCATTGAAATAACGTGCACGAATCTGGTTGATAAGCGCGGCAGCGCCAGCCTTGTCACCCGTCCGCATCTTGCACTCGGCCAGTGTGTAGTAAGCCTCCGCCAGGCGCAAGACAGGGATATCGGGATTACCTCTAAGTGTCTTCTCCGCCAGCCAGGGAATAGGTGAAAATTTAGCCAGGCGGATACCTGAATTTTCTTCGCCCCACCGGGCACCTTCCTTACCGTGGTCGACAGCAGAAGCCTCCTGTGGAATGATGCGTGCAATCTGGTCTACCAAATTTACGGTATCCGTCGGCGTGAGCTGCCTGTTACCACCGTGGCACACATTGCCTGTGACGGGATTCACCAGTTTGCCGAAATAGAACATGCCACGCCACTTGCCACCGCCCTCATAGGCACGGAGCTGCTTGCGTATGTCCAGATCGTGAAACTTGGCAAACGGACTGCCCAGGCGGTACGTCCCCTTCGAGCTGGGATTACTGCTACCATACAAGTATGACTTACCTTCAACGTCGAGTGACGGTACGAGGCAATACCCGTTATTGCGGTTCCCGATTTCGCCGTTATCCCAGTATTCGCCCATGCCGTAATGGCTGGAGTGAGGCCCAACGCTGCGTTCGCTCTGGGCATTCTGGCTTGGCACCGACCAGATGATTTCGGTTGACCGGTCATTATTGAACCCAAAAATATCCGTCCAGTCATCCTCCAGTGCATAAGCACCATACGTACCGTTGATAATATCCTGGCAGAGCGCGGCACATTCGGCGAACCGGTCCTGACGAACGTACGGTCCGGCGTTAAAATAAAGGCGCGCCAGCAGCAGCGCTGCCGTTGCCTGATTGATACCACCCGTTTCCATCGCACCCAGATCGGTCTTCTTCGGCAGCTTGGGAAGCGCCTCTTTCAGCAAATCTTCAACAAATAGGAACGTCTCCTCGTCGCTCGAACGCGGCAGTGCATCCCCCTTATTGTTCGTATACAACGGTACACCTCCAAACAGGTCCAACCCATTCAGATAGAAAAACGCTGCCAACGTCTGAAGCTGCATCAATACCGCATCGCGGCCGCCGGCCGGAAAGCCCAAGGCATCGAAATCCACATATTCGTCGATATCGTCCTTAGCGCTCCATGTCTGTGCCACGCCCATTGAAAAGGCGCGCCAGGCGTCGTTCACGCCAGGCGTCGTCGGCGTAAAGTCATGCTGATAATTACGAAGGTAAGCACCGCCGTCATACCAGTCATTATAGCGCGAAGGAACCAGCAATTCGTCGGTCGTAAACTCCTGCAGCCTGACAAGGTTCGAGTGCGCCTGTCCGTCCGCCATCGCCCATGCCCAGTGGGTAAAGGGGCGTCCCATACGCTGATAGACCTTCGACTGCATGTCGAAGAACAAATTTGGCGTCGATTGTGAATAATACACCGGCTCGACGCTGCAGGCCTGATATATTGCAGCGACTGCTACCAAGGCAATTGCCACAATAAAAAATTTATGCTTTTTCATACCATAAACATTTTTAGCAGTTAAAAATTCAATTGAACACCAACGGTAAACGTGCGGGTCTGGGGATAAATGTCGCCCGCCTTCTCGATACCTGTATCCCAACCGGTTATATTTACTTCGGGATTTAGTCCGTTGTATTTGGTAAACGTATAGATGTTATTACCCGTCAAATAAAGTTTAATACTTTCGACGAAGTCTGTATATTTCCGCATCGGCAGCGTATAACCCAGTGTAAAATTCTGGATTTTGAGGAACGTACCGTCGTAGAGGAAATAATCACAAGGCTGCGGACGTCCGGTAATATTCCCATTCTTATTGATCGCATCGTAAAGCATGTTGCCCTGTGCCACGTTCTTCAGTCCGTAGCCGAGCTCCACACCGTTGTAGATATCATAGTCGATCCAGCTCGTAAGAGTCAAGTTGAGTGACCAATTTTTCCATCTAACGTTATGCGTCCATCCGGCGATGAGTGAAGGCATGAAATTACCTTGGTAAATACGGTCGTCAACGCGTCCTTGGTCACCCGATACCACTTCGCCATCCTTGTTGAGGATCATGATTTGCCCGTCGTCGCTTATCCCGGCATATGGGTAAAGGAAGTAGCTTCCAACTTTCGTTCCCTCTTCGATACGGTGGGCATATTCCACCCAGTTATTCACGTATTCGCCATTGATATACGTCTGGTCGCCCCAGAGCGAACCGATGGTTGTTGTGTTGTGCGTCAGGTTGAGCGAAGTATTGTAGTTCCAGTCTTTCGTGCGCACCACATCGCCGCCGATTTCGAGTTCCCATCCCGCATTTTTCATCGTACCGATATTCTTGTACATCTCCGATTCCGTGTTAGGTGGCTGCGGCACCTGTACATTATAAATCAGTCCTTCGATCGAGCGGCGGTAGAGGTCGAACTTGCCATAAAGGCGGTTGTCAAAGAGCGAATAATCAAGCCCAACATTCCATTCGTGTTTTTCTTCCCATCCGAGTACATCGTTGATATTCTTCGTCACACCGTATGAATAAGCCCAACTACCATCGGGTAACAGCCAGCGTGTATCCGAACCGTACATTTTAGCGGCATAGTCGGCCGGAAAACCTTCGTTACCCGTCACACCGTATGCAAGACGGAGCTTAAGGTCGTCTAGCCAGGAAACTTCCTTCAGGAACGATTCGTTCGAAATACGCCATCCGGCCGAAGCCGCCCAGAACGTACCCCAACGGTTTTTAGCGGCAAACTTGCTCGATCCTTCGCGACGGATAGAAAAAGTAGCCATATACGTATCCCTATAAGAATAATTGGCGCGGGCGAAATAAGCCATCAGGCGTTGCGTGATGCCTTTAGAAGACGACATTTCGGCCAGACCTTCTTTCAGGCGTGCGCCTTCACCAAGGTTCCAGAACTTAACAAGGTCATTGGTAAAATGACCGTTCTTGGCTTTAAATTCCTCATTATTACGTTCATAATAGCTATAACCGGCCGTCGCATTGATATCGTGATCGCCAAATGCTTTAACGTAAGAAAAGTAACCGTCGGTGTTAAGCAATTCGGTCTTACTGAACTCCATCTCCGCCCAACCCTTGCGGCCGGCCCGTATCTCTTCACGCGTGAACATGGAGCGGTAGACATGTCTTTCCCACTGGCGGTTCTCATAAGCCGCCGTATGACGGTACGAGAGGCCTTCAATGGGCAGGATATTGAGTTTAAACGTTACATCGGGACGAAACCATTTGTCGAGGCCTTCGTCTATCTTCAATGCCGCTTCACCGATTTCGTTCATCTCCGTATTGTCTCCGTCGGTCCAGATGTTGTATCCTGTCTGGCTACTGGGATCGTATACTTCCTGCGTCGGATTGGCGCGCATGATACCTGAAACAGACGGTTTGTTCTGATTACGTTTCGCCTGGCGGTAGTTGACATGAGAACTGATGTCGAGCCATCCCTTGAGGAGCTTAAAGTCTGTATTGATACGGCCTGCATAGTCCTGGCGGTTGTCGCCCTGTAGAATACCACGATTATCGTCATACATCACGGTGGCATAGATACGAGCATTTTCGGCGCCTCCGTGAATCGTCAGCACGTGACGGTTGGAAGTCGGATTGTCGTTCAACGCCTCACTCCACCAGTCGGTATCGTGCCCGTAATTGTTCTTGGCAGCCCCGTAGGTAGCAATATAATCGGCGGCATTGAGCATATCGGGTTGTCCGAAAGCCTGTTTGAAAGTCAACTCACCGGTATAGCTTATCTTAAGTTCGTTCGACTTGGCCTGCTTGGTAGTAATCAAGATCACACCGCCGGTAGCGCGTGTACCGTAGATAGCGCCGGCGGATGCATCCTTCAGCACATCGATCGACTGGATGTCTTCCTGCACAACGGTGCGGATGTCGCCGCCGGGCATTCCGTCAATCACAATTAGTGGCGCGCGCGAAGTATTGATTGATGCCATACCACGCAATTGGAAAGTGTTATCGGAGTTTGGACTGGTTGTCCCAGACATTACCAAACCGCTCACTTTACCCTGCAGGGCGGTGGCAATAGACGAGCCGCCCACGCCTGCAGGCAGATCGCGTGCCGAGAGCGAAGTAATGGAGCTTGTCACCTGCTTTTTCTGCATTGTACCATAACCGATGACTACGACTTCGTCTAGTGTTTGGTTGTCTTCCTGCAGAACAACGTTAATCGTACTACGGTTGCCTACCGCGATCTCCTGTGTAATGTAGCCGATGTAGGAAATAACCAACGTTGCACCGGATCGTACGTTTAGCGTAAACTTGCCGTCTAAGTCGGTTATATTTCCATTTGAGGTACCCTTCTCAACGACGTTCACCCCGATTATCGCTTCACCCGCTTTATCAGTAATAGTTCCCTTAACGGAAACGTTCTGTTGGGCAAACAGCGTAAACGAGGACATACATATAGCAACTACCATTAGTGGCTGCCGCCATATATTCCTTTTGATTAATTCTATTATATTCATATAATAACTTTATTGATTCATTAAAAAAGATTTGCGTTAACAAGTTAATTTGCGCACCAAAGGGAACGGCTAGGCCGTGTGTGCGCCATGTTGTTGATTACTTTTACGATGTATCCATAAGCATTCAATTTAAGGATAAAACAAAATAAACCGTTGAGACGGTAAAGAGTGATACTCTTTACCGTCTCAACGGTTTTGCATAAATAATAAAACCATTTGCGACAAGCGTCGCGCTATGGGTATGCTGTACTGTTTTTTGAAAAAATGTTGTCCTGTATAAGCAGGAGTATAGGATATTACATAATGTGCCCCCCCCCCCGCAAATATTATGCCAAAGTCACCTGTCGGTAATTCTACGGAGAAATGTTTCATGATATAGTTTTTCATACTATTGCAATTCTATATTTATTGGCAAATTTAAAGTTTTTTTTTAATTAAAAGGTATTTTATAATCCAAATATCCACATTTTGCAAAAAAAGAAAAAAAATTGGTTACGGGAGCGGGATTGACGGATGGAACGATGTCGTTTCACCGACGATAATTTCCTCCCGTCGGTTCGTAGAGTGGGAAGTTGCGATAGCCGGCGTCGCGGAGTTTGCCGTCGGCAACTAACCGGCGCAGGCGACGCCTGCCTGTCGACTCGGTAAAACCGCAAAGGGAACAGAACTCACGGCGGGTGATATGGGCATTGTCGAGGAAATGACGGATAACCTAATCCTTCCAAATGAATACGCCGGCCTAAAGCTAATTCGTTTGCCATTACTTCAACAAGAGAAATTAAAGAGGCTTTTACGTCGGCAGACGTAAGCGTACACATATCATGTATGTACTGAGCTAACTGGTCGGTATTCATCGTACCGGTTGTAACTACCCTTGCATGTAACTTCGGACGTCCATCACTATCCTTTGAAACAGGATTTTCATAAAAGTCGTAATGTAAACTCATCGTTTTAATGGTTTATTTATGATTATTATTGTTTGGTTTACCAAATCTTCAACCGATCACCTCTGTGATCGGGATCCGTCACCCTTGTGAACGACTACGATCACACTTGTGATCGACTCCGTTCACGAGTGTGACCGGTTAAAATTGATCCGGCAAATATATAAAATTTTCGTTTTTCAATCACCTTTTTTTGAATATAACAAAATGTGAATGTAAGTTTAGTATATTTACGGGAATTATCAAACCCGAAGAAGTTGCTAACAACATGAGAAACCTTGTATTGTTATTTACACTAATCTCACTTTGCCCATTGAGCCTATCCGCCCAGTGGAATGCTTTTGTAAATAATTACGGGAAAGATTTGTTCGGGAGAGGGGCTAAGACATGGAATATACAGATATATAATAAAAACCGTATTTACTTAGGAAATCAAAAAGGACTGTTAGAATACAATGGGAACGATTGGAATCTTTATCCGGTAGACAACCAAAATGATGTTCGTTCGGTACATATCTCTAAAAGGGAGAACAGAATATATGCGGGAGGAGATGGCGAATTTGGTTACTTTGAACCGGATCATACCGGTCGGTTAATTTATACCCGGTTGTCTGGTGAGGTTATTGCAAACCATCATTTATCCGGCGGCTATTGGGGGATATACGAAATAGACAACCTGATCTACTATGTTTCCGACAGGCATATAATCAAACAAATCGACACTGAATTTACCATTATTCACAGTGAGCATAAGATTGATTGTTCCAATATCGTAAATGGCGTATTGCTGATAGGTACAACGAATGGTGTCCGGATGTTAGTGGGCAATTCTTTATTATCGGTGGTTGGCGACGAGATCGTACGCGGGAAAACGATACGCGCCATCGTTCCCTATCAGGAAGGTAGTTTGATAGCAACCGCTTTCGACGGTTTATTTTATACTACCGACAAAGAAATAATCCCTTTCACCACGGGCGTAGAAGAGTTTATGCGACGTAATGAAATTTTCTCGCTGGCTGTTTCTTCCAATTATATTGCCGTAGGAACCATTCATAAGGGATTAGTTTTAATAGATACAGACTCTCACCAACCTTTTTATTATAACGAACAGAATGGTTTACAAAACAATACGATTCTATCCTTAGCGTTCGATGCCCGGAAGAATCTTTGGCTGGGGCTTGATGACGGCATTGATTATATACAACTCGAATCGCCTTTTTCAAATTTATATACTTCGCCCAATGCATACGGCAGCGGATATGCGGCGTTGCTTGCAGACAACCGCTTATTGTTGGGCACGAACCGCGGACTGTTTTATGCGGAAACGCCTATCGTACTGGGTGAAAACCCGCCGAAATTCCAGCTAATCCACGAATTAAGCAGTCAGGTTTGGGGGATAACAAAAGTAAATAATGATATTTTTTGTCTGCACGACAAAGGATTGTATTGGTTGAAAGAGAAAGAGATTGAGTTGATCCCCGGCCTCAGAGGCGCTTTATCCTGCATTGTCATAAAAGGACGGCCAGACATCTGTTTGATTGGCGCCTATGAAGGACTGTTCCTTCTTAAGAAAACAAACAATAAATGGTCTGTCCGGAAAAAAATCATGGATGCCACCACCTGGTTGAAAAACATAGCCTTCCTCCCACCCGATATTCTTTGGATTCGCGCACTCGACCAAGGAATGATCCGTCTGCAAGTAGATACTGTTGATTTTTCCATAAAAGAATACACGCTATACGGTCGTTCATCCGGTTTTGAATCAACCGATGATTTATACCTTCACCAGATAGAAGATTCCGTATTCTTTTCGTCGGCATCCGGTATCTATACGTACGATGAATTACAGAAACGTATGATTCCTTCCGTACATCTGGCCAGCCATTTCCTGACGGATGAAATATATCCTGTATTTAAGCAATCGGGCAACGACGTTTATGCGCTTTCTTCCCATACGGTTCAGGCAAGAAACATCTCTTCCTCAGACAGTCTTTTGTCGGCTGTTTATCCGTTTAATTTCAATCAAATCGAACTTATACGGTATTATGAATCCATGGCTTCTATGTACGATTCCCTGGTTATTATACCGAATGGCAATGGTTTTGCCCTCTTAAACAAAACCATCTGTTCGAAAGAAGAGAAAAAAGAACTGTATATACGAAATGTGTATATCACCTATCCGAAAGATTCACTGATTTATACAGACAATTTCTTACATACCGGCATTACGCCTGAAATAAACTACGACGAGCGTTCGCTTCGTTTGGAATATGCCGTTCGTATGTTTGGTCCTGAGAATCCTGTAAAATACAGGGTAAGACTAAAGCCTGATATGCAATGGACGGAATTTTCGCCCATATCGGTAAAAGAGTACAACAACCTGAAAGAAGGAGATTATGCCTTTGAAGTAGAAGCGTTATTTGTTGATGGGAGCGTTTCTTCCGCCTCATTCTCCTTTGCCGTTCTTCCCCCTTGGTATCGAACCATCTATGCCTGGATTATTTACCTCGTCCTGTTTTGGCTGTTGATATACGTTTTATATGAAACCGACAAACGCCGTATCCTGCGAAGCAGGAAAACGGAAGCTGCCAAAAGTGAAAACGAGATCCACCTGAAAGAACAGGAGATCATTAAACTGAATACCGAAAAACTAGAACAGGAACTCACGTTCAAAACACAGGAGTTGGCCAATTTAATGATGAATGTTTCCCGGAAAAACGAGATACTGACTACAATTAAAGAAGAGTTGTATAAAGTATCCGCCGAATTAAAAGGAGAATCGTCGGCCAGAGCCAAACGAATGTTGATTATCCTGAATAATAGTATCGACTCGAACATTGCTTCGGATGATGTGCTGAAACGTTTTGAAGAACAATTCGACTTAGTTCATAATAACTTCACCAAAAAACTAAAAGAATATCATCCTGATTTAACCGTTTCCGAATTAAAAATGTGTATTTATATAAAGATGGATCTGTCTTCCAAAGAGATTGCTCCTCTGTTGAACCTATCTATTCGCGGCATTGAGACCTTGCGTTATCGTTTACGAAAAAAGCTAAAACTTGAGCATGAGGATAGTCTTCGCGAATATTTAGATAAATTATCCTGAATACTTCTACTTATTTTTCAATCAATCGATTATAAATTACTGACGGGTTCTTGACGTATTTGTTTCCTATCTCAAACGTATTCGGGAATAGGTAAATCAGGTTTCAATTGTTTCGTATTGGGGTACGTTTGCATCAATACAAAAAGTAACTCTTAAATTATAATTCATGAGAAATCTGTTAACTATTTTAATCTTGTTATGTGTAACCTTCTCTGTCTTTGCTCAGAATGTAGAGATAAAAGGTGTGGTCGTATCGGGAACCGACAATTTTCCGCTTCCTGGAGTAAACGTAATCGTGAAAGGTACGACAAACGGGGTAATGACTGACTTCGACGGGCAGTTTGTCCTTAACGCTCCGAATGGGAGTGTATTATCCATTTCTTATATTGGATTCAAATCGCAGGAAGTAACAGCCACTGCTTCGGGTACAATGAATATCGTTTTATACGAAGATTCGGAATTGCTCGACGAGGTAGTGGTAGTAGGTTATGGCGTACAAAAAAAGAGCGTGGTAACAGCGGCTATCAGCCGGGTTACTGCCGAAGACCTGAGTGTGGCCAAACCTTCGCGTGTAGAAGATGTATTAAAAGGAAAAGTATCCGGTGTACAGATTACGCAGAGTTCCGGCCAGCCCGGTTCCGACTCCAAAGTGCGTATCCGTGGGATTGGTACGGTAAACGACAGTAATCCTCTGTATATCGTAGACGGTATGCCGGTAGGCGGAGGTATTAATTACCTGAATCCTTCGGATATCCAGTCTGTGGAAATATTGAAAGACGCTGCTTCTGCCGCTATCTATGGTACGCGTGGCGCCAACGGAGTTATCCTTATTACCACCAAAAGCGGGAATAAAGGGAAAGCCACTGTTAGTTACGATGTAAGCTACGGCTGGCAAAACCCCTGGAAGAAAAAAGCCGTACTCGATGCCAAAGAGTATATGGTTATTATGAACGAAAGCCAAATTAACGACGGAAACGCTCCCCGCTATTCGCCGGAAGATCTAGCAACAGCAGGAAGCGGCACCGACTGGCAGGACGAAACATTCAATTACAACGCGCCTGTACAGAATCATCAGGTAAGTATTAATGGCGGAAATGAAAAGGCACAATACTTCCTCTCTATGGGTTATTACAACCAGGAAGGTATTATCGGCGGCGATTACGACAAATCGAATTACGACCGTTGGAGTATCCGTTCCAATTCTACCTATGAAGTGTTTGAAGATATAAACCGTTCTTTCCTCAACAAGCTGAAAGTAGGCGTTAACGTAGGATATGCCAGAGGCAAAACAACAAGCATCGAGACCAATTCGGAATATGGTTCCATATTAGGAAGCGCCCTTACCTTTAATCCCCTGGTACCCGTTTATGCAGATGAGGCAACGGCTACGTCTATACTGGCGCAATATCCGTATGCCGTAACCGATAAAGAGGGACGTGTATTTTCTATTCCGCCTACCGGATTCCAGGAAATAGCCAATCCGGTAGGGATGTTGAACCAGCCACGTGAAGAAAAGAACAACGAAGACAAATTAGTAGGTTCATTCTGGGCTGAATTAGATGTGCTCCCCAAATTGAAATTCAAATCCAGCTATGGCTTTGATCTGGCTTTCTGGGGAAAAGACGGATATGAGTTTCCTCATTTCCTGGCCTCACAAGGTAAAAACATTACGCAAAGTTCGGTATGGAGTGAAATGAACCGCGGATATACCTGGCTGGTAGAAAATGTATTGACCTACAATGATACGTTTGCCGACAAGCATAACCTCACCGTTGTGCTGGGACAATCGGCGCAAAAATATACAACCCGCCAGTTGGGCGGCAGTGATTACAGTTTGCTGGAGACAGACCCTTCTAAAGCCAATATCAACTCCGCCATTGCCGACCGGGACGAGGAACGCGTGTACGGAGGGACAGGCGGATTTAATTTCGAATCGCTGGCTTCATACTTCGGACGTGTAGATTATAATTTCGACGAACGGTATATGCTTCAGGCAACGGTGCGCCGCGATGGTTCTTCCAAATTCGGAGCCAATAACAAATGGGCGATCTTCCCGGCTGTTTCCGTTGGTTGGAATGTATTGAACGAACCGTTTATCACAGACCTTAAACCGGCTTGGTTTGATAGTTTCAAACTTCGCTTCAGTTGGGGTAAGAACGGCAACCAGAATATTGGTAACTTCCGCTATACGTCGTTGATGGATGGTGGACAGAACTACTATTTCGGAGGAGGCTACCTGGTATCTTCCGCTTCAAAGGATGGTATGATGCAGTATGGAACCTCTCCGGCTGCGATCCCTAACCCGAATGTAAAATGGGAAGAATCCGAACAAATCGACTTGGGTTTCGACACCCGTTTATTTGGTAGCGCTCTGAGTGTTGGCTTTGATTACTTCAAAAAGAAAACAAACGGTATGCTAATGGATCAGCCGATTCCCAATTATGTAGGGCAAAGCGCTCCGATTGCCAATGTGGGTGATATGGAAAACTGGGGGCTTGAGTTTGAAGTAGGTTGGAGACAAACCGTAGGTGATTTCAGTTATAACGTTTCGGCCAATGCCACCTATATGAAGAATAAACTCGTTAAACTGGGGAATGCTTCCGGCGAAGCAACATACGAAAATGCGGGCGCTTCCGGAGTAGGTAGCTATGTAAAAGGTGAAAACGGTGAAGTATGGCCTTATTTCTATGGATTCAAAACAAACGGCCTGTTCCAAAACCAAGCCGAAGTGGATGCTTATGTAAACAGTAATGGCGGAAAACTTCAGCCGAACGCTCAACCGGGTGATGTTCGTTTTATAGATTTCAACGGCGATGGTTCTATCGACGATCAGGATAAGACAAAAATAGGTAAAGGCATGCCGGATTGGACGTATGGTATCAGCATAGGTGCAGACTGGAAAGACTTCGACCTGAATTTATTCTTCCAGGGAACAATCGGCAACGATATTTTCGACTTCTCCCAACGGGGTGATATCCCGGCTATGAACCGTCCCACATGGATATTAGACCGATGGATTGGCGACGGTACTTCAAACACAATTCCCCGTATGACAACTGCCAACCCGAATAGCAACTGGCGTTCGTCTGACCTGTACGTTAAAAACGGTTCTTATTTACGTCTGAAATCAGCGCAGTTCGGATATACATTACCGGCTTATCTGACAAAGAAAGTTTCCGTTCAACGTTTACGCCTGTTTGTTTCGGCCGAAAATTTACTGACATTCACCGGATACGACGGTTTCGACCCCGAAGTAGCTTCCGGCGGATATACAACGATTGGCGTTGATAAAGGTATTTACCCGCAATCACGTACCATTTCTTTAGGCGCTAATATTACTTTCTAAAAAATAATACACATATATGAAACGATATAGATTATTTATAACAATTGCTGTCTTTGCAGGACTTCTTACTACGACTTCCTGCGGCGACGATTTCCTTACAGCTTCTTCTACGGAGAAACAGGAAGCGGGAGCTGCCGCTACCGAAGGAGCCATTTTATCCAATCTGGCGTCTGCTTATCAGATCCTTTTATTTGATAGTTATGCTAATAACAATTATAATGGCGTGTTACTTATGTCGGACTTGCGTTCGGACGATCTCTTTAAAGGAGGAGGCGATGCCGGCGACCAAAGGCAATTATATCTCCTATCATTGTTCACCTCTACGGCAGCCGAAACCACCGGAGGTTTGTGGGGCATCTATTATAAAGGGCTGGCTCGCTGTAACAATGTCATCATAGCCTGTGATAATGCAGTAGATGTAAATGACAACAAACTGAAACAGTATAAAGCGGAAGCTCATTTTCTCCGCGCCTATTACGTACATCTTCTATGGAAGTTCTGGGGAAATATTCCCTACTTTGAAGAACCGCTTAGCGAATCTCCTTATATGACACGCCAATATACGGCCGATGAAATATACAACGAGATTATAGAAGACCTAGCGATTGCCTGCGAAGATGGAGCCATGTCGATGCGCCAGTCGGGTGCAGATTTAGGCCGTGCATCCAGAGCAGCAGCATTAATGCTGAAAGCACGTGTGGTAATGTATCAAAAAGACCAAAGCCGCTATGCCGAGATAACGAGTGATATGGCTACTATTATCAACAGTGGCGCATATGATCTCTTCAGCAATTTCGATGCAATGTGGGAAGACGAGAACGAATTTTGCATCGAGTCTATTTTCGAAAGTAATCAACTACCGGAAGGAAAAACATGGTCGGACGGTAATAAGGGATACGGAACCAATCTTCCGGCATTTATTTCTCCGAACGAATTGAAAGACCCCGATGGCGTATTTAAAGGTGGTTGGGGATTTGCTCCGGTACGTCCGCAGGCGTATGCCATCTTTGAGAATGGTGATCTTCGCCGCGACGCTTCCATCAATGTTTGGCCGGAAGGTTCTTATGGAGTACGTTTCCAGGATACCGGTATGTTCCAGCGTAAATATGCTGCCCGCGAAGGCTATAATCCTCCTCCGGGTGATACCGATTTGAACTATACTAACAACCTCCGTATTTTCCGTTTTGCCGAAACACTGCTCAATTATGTTGAATTAGTACGTATGCACGGACAGGGTGAATCGCAGGGAGTAAGCGCTCAGGCTTGCCTGGACCGTATCCGCACGCGTGCTTTCGGTTCGGCAAACACAGTAGACGCAACGCCTGCCAATATTAAGCTGGAACGCCGACGCGAGTTTTTAGGAGAAGGCATGCGTTTCTGGGATTTGATACGTTGGGGAGAAGCCACAAGTGTATTGTCGGAAAACCTGCCTGCTTACAACTCCGTTCGTACATTTGAAGAATGGATGAAATATTTGCCCATACCACAGGGAGAATTAGAAAAAACAAAGGGTACCGAATTTGAACTCAAACAAAATGGTAACTGGAATTAATCAATCTCACAAACGAAAGAACATATAATCATGAAAAAGATACTAAAATCGGGATTATTCGCCTTAATGACATGCTTTGTCATGCTCTCGTGCAGCCCGCAGGAAAGTGATGATCACGCCTTAGGGAGTACGCCACAGGAAAGCCAATTGGCCTTTTCGGCAACTTCTGTATCAGGGCAACCTAATATAATTGAACTAAAAGATGAATCTTCTCTTTCAGGCGTCGCCACATGGGATTTGGGGAATGGCTCATTAGCAAAAGGGTCACAGGTAAAAGCAGAATATCCGTTTGCCGGCACATACACCATTACAATGACACTGTACACCACAGGCGGTTCGGCCACTATATCCAAGACACTGACGGTAGAAAAGGATGATATGTCTTTATTGAATACGCCTATGTATAATGCATTGACAGGCGGTGCGTCTAACCTGGCCGGTAAAACATGGGTATTCGACCAGTACAATGATGGACACTTCGGCGTAGGCCCGGCGGATGATTCCTCTCCAAGCTGGTGGTCGTGCCCGGCTGGAGGCAAAGATGGTTCAAGCTTATATACACAGGAATTCACCTTTATCCAGGTAGGCGTAAAGCTGGAATGGAAAAACAACGGTTATGTCTATTCCAACGAACCGGGTAAAAATGCATTAGGCGGTGACTTTATCGACAATCCGGGTGGCGCTGGCGACTTTGATGTAAAATACGAACCGAAAGGCGGCTATACATTTATATTAAATGAGTCGGAAAAGACAATTTCATTAAGTAGTGGCGCTTTCTTCGGTTTCTATACCGGTTCGTCTACATACGAGATTCTTTCTTTAACAGAAGATGAATTGTATATAAAGAACAGGAGCGCTGTTGAATCGGGCAATGGCTGGTGGTTCCGCTTCATTCCTAAAGAAAAGAGCCAGAAACCATCGGTAGAAATATCCAATAAAGCGGGTTCGTTTGATAAATAGGTGTTAGTAGGCAGGAGGGGATACCTGATGAGGGTTCCCCTCTTTTTTAACGTAAAAAGACTTGATAAAAATGAAAGATAAAATATTCGCCGGGCTATTACTCCTTTCTATATTGTTACAGGGATGTGATAACCAGACAACGCAGGCTTCTACTGCCGGCAATGATACAGAGCGCAAAATAGATGCGTTGCTAAAACAAATGACGCTGGAAGAAAAAGTCGGACAAATGAACCAGATTAGTTTCTCCGGAGAAAATGGAAAGGTCAGAGAATTGGTTTGCAAAGGCGAGGTAGGTTCTATTTTAAATATAACCGATCCGGATATGATCAATTCGCTCCAACAGGTAGCTATGGAGGAAAGCCGCTTAAAGATACCGTTGATTATCGGAAGGGATGTTATCCACGGATTCAAAACGATTTTCCCGATTCCATTAGGACAAGCAGCTTCATTCGATCCGCAATTGATTGAAGACGGCGCTCGTATAGCGGCTATCGAAGCAGCATCGACAGGCATTAACTGGACATTTGCTCCTATGATTGATATTGCCCGCGACCCACGCTGGGGACGCATCGCCGAAAGCCTGGGCGAAGACCCGTACCTAACGTCAGTATTAGGCGCCGCCATGATAAAAGGGTTTCAAACGGACGAATTGGACGGTCCTACAGCAATCGCCGCATGCCCCAAGCACTTTGTAGGTTACGGTGCAGCAGAAGCAGGTAAAGATTATAATTCAACCTTTATCCCCGAACGATTACTGAGAAATGTGTATTTACCCTCATTTGAAGCAGCTGTAAAAGCCGGAGCGGCCACCTTCATGACCTCTTTTAATGATAATAACGGCGTTCCTTCTTCGGGCAATAAGTTCATCCTCGACCAGGTATTACGGAAAGAATGGGCGTTCGACGGATTTGTTGTTTCCGACTGGACATCTATTGCCGAAATGATTTCTCACGGTTTTTGCAAAGATGGAAAAGAAGCCGCAGAGAAGGCTGTTAATGCAGGAGTGGATATGGATATGGTAAGCGAACTCTATGTAAAACACCTAAAAGAACTCTTGCAGGAAGGAAAAGTAAAACAGTCAACGATCGATGATGCCGTTCGTAGTATCTTACGGATTAAGTTCCGACTGGGATTGTTCGACAATCCGTATATCAGTACAGATGCTAAAGAAGTTATCTACGCTGAAGAACATTTGCAGAAAGCAAAGGAAGCAGCAATCGAATCGGCCATCCTGCTGAAAAATGAGGCAAACATTCTTCCCTTAGGCGATCATATCAAAACCATCGCTGTAATAGGCCCTATGGCGGACGCGCCTCACGACCAGTTAGGTACTTGGATTTTCGACGGAGACAAAAACCATACTGTAACGCCGTTGAAAGCCTTGCAGCAACAGTATGGCGACAAGATACGTATTTTGTATACCCAGGGGACAGCCTATAGCCGGGATATGGAGACCAATGGTATTCCGGCTGCTGTTTCCATAGCCCGTAGCGCCGATATTGTATTGGCTTTCGTAGGTGAAGAATCAATTCTCTCCGGCGAAGCGCATAGCCTGTCAAACCTGAACTTACAAGGTGTGCAAAGCGAATTGATTGAAGCCGTTGCTAAAACAGGTACGCCGGTAGTGACGATTGTTATGGCCGGACGTCCGCTAACCATCGGGCGGGATGCCGAACATTCCAAAGCCGTCTTATTCAATTTCCATCCGGGAACGATGGGAGGCCCGGCAATTGCAGACCTTTTATTTGGGAAAGCCGTACCTGGCGGTAAATTACCGGTTACATTCCCTAAAACCGTCGGACAAATCCCTCTCTACTATGCCCACAATAACACCGGACGTCCGTATCAGGGAGGAGAAACCCTGCTAAATGATATTCCGTCGGAAGCCGGACAAACTTCCTTAGGAAATACCTCTTTCCATCTGGATGCAGGCGTAGAGCCCTTATATCCGTTCGGCTACGGCCTGTCGTACACCACCTTCGAATACAGCAATCTCCGTTTGTCCAACACACAAATGACAGCATCAGATGTATTAAACGTATCGGTAGATATCACCAACACAGGTAATTACGATGCCACCGAAATAGCCCAACTATACGTGCAAGACTGTTTCGCTTCGGTAACACGTCCGGTAAAAGAATTAAAACGCTTCGACCATATACCATTGAAAGCCGGTGAAAAGAAGACGACAACCTTCACATTACCCATAGCAGAGCTGGCGTTTTACAATATAGATATGAAAAAGATAGTTGAACCCGGAGACTTCAATCTTTGGGTAGGCCCCAACAGCCAAGAAGGTCTAAAAGCCTCCTTCGTAGTAAACTAACCTGTTATATAAATAAACCACAGATGGATGATTCGGCAAATAGCCGCCAGATCGGATATCTGTGGTTTCCCACAAGTTGAAGAGCACAACTAAAACAGCAAAGTAAACGTATTATTCTTATCTTGGTTTTTTGTATAATTGCGAATTTCTTCTTTCAGCGTTTTCAGACATTGTTTTGCCATAAACTCTCTGAATGGATGATTCGATTCCTTTTCCCAGCTTGCTTCCAAAGCTTTTATATACTCGCCCTTATCTTCTTTATATACTTTCACCGGAATTATTCCATGATAAAATTATGAGATTACAAATTGCAGCATTACCGGTGATAATGGCCTTCTACGGGTTCGTATAAGGGGGAACGGCGGTGACCGATGGTTTGTAGTTTGCCTTCGGTAACAAGTCGTTTGAGATGGCGACTGGCGGTAGAATGGGTAAAACTGCAAAGCTGACGGAATTGTATGCCGGTGATGTAAGGGTAGTTTGAGAAGTGCCTGGTGAGTAGTCCGTCTATTTCTGCTTCCGAGTGGCGGCTGGAGTGGCGCTTTTCCGGTGTCCGTGTCAGTGGAAAACGCTTTATTGTTTCCTTTAATTTCTTTTCGGGTCGGAAAACAATTGTCTTCGGATGAATGGACTCCGCTCGTATTTCTTTTGTCGAACAAACGGGAGGGCAGGATAAAGCAAGTTCGAAGTATCCCACACCTTTCCAGTGTACCCGGTGGCTGGACGATAAATGGGTTAAAAGTTGTTCTCCGAACATGCTCAGAGCCATCTGTACTTCTCCTGTTGTGAGTGTGGACATTTCGTGAATCTGTTTGGCAATTTCATCCGAATGGATGGTTCCCGATGTTACAACCCGTGCATGTAATCTTGGCTTTTTGTCACTCCCTTTTTCGGGAGGATTCTGATAGAAGTCGTAAAATAATCCCATAGTTTTATTGATTTATTGGTGAATAAGTAATTATTTAGTTATTTCTTTTTTATCGTTCCACCCAGGTGAGACAGTTATATCACCTAGGTAAGATAGATATACCACCTGGGTAGGATACTTGTTTCACCTGGGTGAGACGATAAAAAGTCGATTACAAAAATACGAAATATACACGATTCCATCAATAGTTTTAAACGAATAAACTAGCACATTAAGCCAAGTCTGTGAATAATCCATATCTTTGTTTGGTTAAATAATCATAGGAAATGAAACAATACAATTTTGATGAGATTATCAACCGTAAAGGGACTCATTGCATAAAAGTAGACAAGCTTGAAGAACGATTTGGAAATGCCGATCTAACACCGTTATGGGTGGCAGACATGGACTTCCGCACTCCGGATTTTATCGTTGAAGCAATAAAAGAACGCTGTTCGCATGAGATTTTCGGATACACGTTTGCTTCCGCCGACTATTACAATCGCATTATCAACTGGGTTAAGCAGCGCTATGAGTGGGATATCAAGCAGGAATGGATCAGTTATATCCCCGGAATTGTCAAAGGTATAGCCTTCACTATCGACTGCTTTACCCAACCCGGAGACAAGGTAATTATCCAGCCTCCCGTATACCATCCGTTTCGTATTGTACCGGAAAGCATGGGGCGCACGGTTATAAATAATCCGTTGAAACTGATAAACGGAAAATACGAGATGGATTTTGAGCAATTGGAAACTATCATAGACAACGGATGCAAATTATTTATCCTCTCCAATCCACATAATCCGGGAGGTATTGTATGGCCGAAAGACACATTAATCCAATTGGCCGAGATATGTGCAAAACATCATATACTCATAATTTCAGATGAAATACATGCAGAAATGATCTATCCGGGATACCGGCACTATCCCTTCCCTTCTATTTCCGAAACAGCCACATCTTCCAGCATCACCTTTATGGCCCCAAGCAAAACATTTAATATAGCCGGCATCGTTACTTCCTATGCTATCATACCTAATCCTGCCATTCGCGAACGATTCTATTCTTTTCTCGAAGCCAGAGAATTGCACGAGGGCACTATTTTCGCTTATGAAGCAACGAAAGCAGCCTATACCTATGGAAATGAATGGCGCCAACAAATGCTCGGATACATCCTGAAAAATGTAGACTTTGTTGTCGATTTCATTGAAAAATATATACCGGAAATAAAGGTATACCGCCCGCAAGCATCCTTTTTAATATGGTTGGACTGTAAAAAGTTAAAACTAAAACAGGAAGAGCTTGTTTCAGTATTCTTAAAAGCCGGATTAGCACTGAATGACGGAGCCATGTTCGGTCCCGGAGGCGAAGGGCATATGCGTATGAATATAGGCTGTCCACGCTCCACCGTAGAGCAATCGCTGAACGCATTAAAAAGAGCCCTAGATGAAAAATAATATGTATCTTTGCAGGATTATGCATTTATAAATATCAAATTAAACATGAGAATAGCAACGAATAAGTTCGTATCGGTTACTTACGACCTGAACGTGGGAGAAGGCGAAGAACGGGAATTAATGGAAAGAGCAACAGCCGAAGCTCCTTTACGTTTTATTTTTGGAACAGGCACGATGCTTCCTGCTTTCGAAGACGCATTAAAAGGGCTTGAAGTAGGTAGTACGTTCGACTTCACGATTTCTCCGGCCGACGGATATGGTGAGTATAATGAAGAACATATTATGGAACTTCCGAAAAGTATTTTTGAAATTGACGGTAAGTTCGACTCAGATATGATTAAAGAAGGAAATACCGTCCCTATGATGGATGCCGACGGCAACAGATTGAATGGTTCAGTAGAAGAAATTAAAGAAGATGTTGTTGTTATGAACTTCAATCATCCTTTAGCCGGAGAAACACTTCACTTTACAGGCGAAGTGATTGACGTACACGACCCTACAGCCGAAGAAATAGCAGCGATATCGTCTGGCGGATGCAACTGCGGATGCGGAGATGATGATTGCAGTAGTGGTGGTTGCAATGGTTGCGGACATCATTAAGCGGTGAATACTTTTGGAACTATATTCAGGCTAACGTCATTCGGCGAATCGCATGGCCTTGGCGTAGGAGGTGTGATAGATGGTTGTCCTGCCGGAATTGAGTTGGATATGGAATTTATCCAACAAGAATTGAACCGACGGAAACCCGGACAATCAAAAGTCACTACTCCTCGTAAAGAGAATGACGAAGTTCAATTTTTATCCGGAATATACGAAGGTAAAACTACCGGTACACCAATAGGTTTTATCATATGGAATAAAAACCAACATTCTTCCGATTACGACAACATGAAGGATGTATACCGCCCTTCACATGCCGATTATACCTATCATAAAAAATACGGCATTCGCGACCCACGAGGCGGAGGACGTTCATCTGCACGCGAAACAATTGCCCGGTGTGTAGCCGGGGCTATCGCCAAATTAGCTCTTCGGCCATATAATATCTCCATACAGGCATATACTTCGCAAATAGGTTCTGTCAAATTAGAAGGAACATACAAGGATTATGATCTGAGCTTCACCGAAGAAAGCCTTGTCCGTTGTCCGGATCCTGCTAAAGCAGAGGAAATGGAACAACTTATCATGGAAATAAAAGGACAAGGCGATACCATCGGAGGTATTATTACTTGTGTAGCCAAAGGAGTGCCGGCAGGATTAGGCGAACCCGTTTTCGGGAAACTGCATGCAGCTTTAGGTCATGCTATGCTTACGATTAATGCAGTAAAAGGATTTGAATACGGAGATGGTTTCGACG
This sequence comes from Tannerellaceae bacterium, assembly GCA_031264865.1. Lineage (GTDB taxonomy): Bacteria > Bacteroidota > Bacteroidia > Bacteroidales > Tannerellaceae > DFXE01. Next base: position 43,177 of record JAISDJ010000007.1, read on the forward strand.
CCCCTCTTTACCGTGGCTCTGAACGGAACGACCGTTTTTTCAATGATCGGGGACGTATTAATACCCGTACGAATCATTCGGGGGGAATACAAGGAGGCATTTCAAACGGACAGGATATCTATTTCCGGGTAGCTTTCAAATCGGTTGCTACCATCCTGATGGAGCAAGAAACCGTTACAACAGAAGGAGAAGATACACTTTTAACAGCGCGTGGCCGGCACGATGCTTGTGTTATTCCTCGTGCCGTCCCTATTGTAGAAGCCATGACTGCCATGACTTTATTAGATTATTTACTGTTGCATAAGAATAAGAGCTAATCATACATTCACTTTTTTTCGAATGTTTTCAACATTTTTTGCTACTTATCAACAGGTAGGGTATAGTTTTACATCTTTTAGATTGTGTATATTCATTTAATGTTTAGTTTTGTGCGAGAATTAGTATAGATGAAATATGGGAAAAATTATTGCAATAGCAAATCAAAAAGGCGGAGTCGGAAAAACAACTACTACAATTAACTTAGCCGCTTCATTAGCCGTTCTTGAAAAAAAAGTATTAGTAGTGGATGCCGACCCACAAGCAAATGCATCATCAGGGCTTAGTATAGATATTCGCAATGTAAACCTTTCTATTTATGAATGTTTGGTGAATGGCGATGATGCCAAACAAGCAATCGTTCCAACAGAAGTCGATGGACTTGAGATTATCCCGTCTCACATAGATTTAGTAGGCGCCGAAATAGAGATGTTGAATTTGGAAAACAGGGAACAAATCATGAAGCATGTATTACTTCCCCTGAAAGATATGTATGATTACATATTGATAGACTGTTCGCCGTCTTTAGGTCTTATCACCGTTAATGCACTAACTGCCGCCGATTCTGTTATGATTCCGGTACAATGCGAATATTTTGCATTGGAAGGTATCAGCAAATTGTTAAATACAACAAAAATAATCAAATCCAGATTGAATCCGGCATTAGAAATAGAAGGTTTCTTGCTTACCATGTACGATTCGCGCCTTCGTTTGGCAAACCAGATATACGAAGAAGTAAAGCGTCCGTTTAAAGACCTGGTATTTACAACCGTTATCCAACGTAATATTAAACTAAGCGAAGCTTCCAGCTATGGAAAACCGGCCATATTGTATGATGCGGAATCCAAAGGTTCGGAAAACCATATGCAATTAGCTAAAGAACTAATCGAAAAGAATAACTAATTATGGACGTTAAAAAGTCTCCGACAGCAAGTAAAAAGCCTGCGCTAGGTCGTGGATTAGATGTACTTATCAAGATGGATGAAGTAAAAACCGGTGGTTCGTCGTCTATAAATGAAATCGCGTTAAGCAAAATCCAGCCGAATCCGGACCAGCCTCGTTCTGTGTTCGAAGAAGAAACACTTGAAGAACTTTCCGCATCTATCCGTGCCTTAGGAATTATCCAACCTATTACGTTAAAAGAAGTTTCTCCTGATAACTATATGATTATTTCAGGAGAGCGGCGTTATCGCGCCGCAATAAGGGCCGGACTAAAAAGTATCCCGGCTTATGTGAAAACAGCAGCTGACGAAAATGTTGTTGAAATGGCGCTGATCGAGAATATACAGCGTGAAGACCTGAACTCCATAGAAATTGCATTGGCCTATCAGAAACTAATCGACAACTACGGACTAACACAGGAAAAATTAAGTGAACGCGTAGGCAAAAAACGAACAACCATTGCCAACTATCTACGGTTATTAAAGCTACCTGCCGAAATCCAGATGAGTTTGAAAGACAAGAAAATTGATATGGGGCATGCCCGTGCATTAATTCCTGTAGAAGACCCGGAAGTCCAGTTAGCTCTTTATGAACAGATCATGTCCGACGGACTTTCCGTAAGGATGGTAGAAGATATGGTTCGCAGAGTAGCTGCCGGAGAAGAATTATCGCAAAAAAAAGACAAAGAAAAAAGCAATAAAGACGGACGGAAATCAACGCCGCCTGAAGAATATAAGATGTTGAAAGACCATTTATCTCGTTTCTTTAACACGAAAGTGCAGTTGAGTTATAATGAGAATGGAAAAGGGAAAATCAGTATCCCTTTTCATTCGGAAGAAGATCTGGAACGGCTAATCGGCCTGTTTGATAAGTTGAAATAAACGATGACGAATGGGGCAAATAATCAAAACAAGTAGCGCCATATTATTCGCTATATGGTTATTATGCCTTCCGTTGAAAGGAAATGCACAAGAGTTCATTGAAGGATTTGATACCGATACTACTATTGTTACAGCGCCGGATTCATTAACCCTTGCGGTGTTATCAGTTGCCGACTCAGGTGTTGTTTTTATACCGGAAGTGCCCAAAGCGGCATTTAAACCGAATCCTAATAAAGCTATCTTGTTGGGGTTAATTCCCGGTATGGGGCAGATATACAACCGGAAATATTGGAAATTGCCTCTTGTCTATGGTGGTTTTATGGGATTTATGTATGCCATTACCTGGAACAACAAAAATTACCAGGATTATTGGAACGGATATAAAGGCATTATGCATGATGCCGAGGCATATAAAATTGCATTAGAAGCGGCAGAAGGAGGAGAAGTAGACTTTACTTTCAATAAAGATTGGACGGAATTCTATCCTAGTGTAGATCCGAAAAGCGCTGTGTTTGATTCCGGAAGGCAAAATCTCTTGAAATCAAGAAAAGATTACTTTCGCCGGTATAGAGACTTAAGTATCATTCTTTCCATTGGTTTTTATGCCATCACATTAATTGATGCATATGTAGACGCACAATTGTTTGATTTTGATATATCACCGGACTTGTCTATGCGGGTAGAGCCGGTTTTCGCACCGCAAACCCGTTATAGTCCGCGGAATATTGGTTTGAATTGTAGTATAACATTCTAATAACATGAACAGACATTTACACATTTTATTTTGCATCCTTGGTTTCTGTTTGTCTGCAAATGCACAGCAAGAAACCTCCGGAGAGCAGAATTATTCCGTATTATCAACTGATGCACTTTCCGAAGATATCGGGATGATTCCTGAAAGCTTAGATGCCAATGTAGATAGCTTGTTAGAATCATGGCATGTAAAGTATTTCTCCAAAACAGACGATTATTGTCATGACGACGAAAACAATGTTTACTTCACTGATGAAGTAATACGTGGTCGCTTGGAAAGATTGCCTCATATTATCCCTATGACATTCAACAACATTGTACGCAACAGTATCAATCTTTATACCGAACGCCGGCGCAGTTTGGTTCGGTATATGCTGGGGATGGCTGATTATTATTTCCCTTTGATTGAACAAATATTAGACGAGCATAACCTTCCCCTCGAATTAAAATACCTGGCTATTGTAGAAAGCGCCCTGAATCCAACAGCTATCTCAAGAGTCGGCGCTTCCGGTTTTTGGCAATTTATGCTACCTACAGGTAAAAGTTATGGCTTGGAGATAAATAGTTTAGTAGATGAACGACGCGACCCTGTAAAAGCAACCTATGCCGCTTGCCGTTATTTCAAAGATATGTATGACATCTATCAGGATTGGCATTTGGTTTTAGCGTCTTATAATTGCGGGCCGGGGAATGTTAATAAAGCGATTCGGAGAGCCGGCGGAAAAATGGATTTTTGGCAGATTTATCAATATCTTCCTCGTGAAACCCGTTCGTATGTACCTTTATTTATTGCTGCAAATTATGTAATGAATTATTATTGCGACCATAATATCTGTCCGGTACAAACCAATCTTCCCTTGTCAACAGATACCATCATGGTGACCCGTATGCTCCATTTACAGCAGGTCGCTGATCTTACTCAAATGGATATAGAACAAATACGAGCCCTTAACCCGCAATACAAACGGGATATCATCCCAGGTAACGTCAAACCATCCGTATTAAAGCTACCGACAGCAAAATCTTTTGCTTATGTAGACAAAGAAGACACCATTTATACGCATCGGGTTGAAGAGTTGTTAGCGAATACGCTTTACGATGCTAATAATTATCTGAAAGGTTCTACACGCGAACAGATCATCCACGTAGCAAAAGCTGGTGAAAATCTTTTTACCATAGCAGATAAATATGGTGTAACAGCACGTGAAATCCGTAATTGGAACGGATTAGGTTCCAACCGGGTAGTATCAGGCAAACGATTGAAGTTATATGTTAATAACGGAGGTGTAGCTTTTGCTTCAAACAACACGGCTAAACAAGTAAATACCCAACAGACGGTGGTTGCTTCTTCTACTTCTAAAACAACGACAACTGCATCTCCCCAGATATCTGCAAATAACGGGCATGTTACTTATAAAGTAAAATCAGGCGATTCACTCTATTCTATTGCCAAACAATATCCGGGTGTTTCGGCTTCAACATTACAGAAAGCCAATAATCTTCCAAATTCAAATATCCGGCCCGGACAAATTTTAAAAATCCCCACAGGATAAAAAACCATCCATTTTCCGGGTATTCTGTTTGCTCAAAGAATCGTTTCTTTGCGAACATATACAAATATTTAATATATTTGCTTCTTTACACAAAATATGAGAGGAGACGCTTTTTATGAGCAATGTAGCAGAACAAATAAAGTCCGACGAGCAAATGATTCAAGAAGTATTCGATGCTCTGTTAAACGATTATGTCCATTCGAATCACCGGCGTAAAATAGAGAAGATAACAAAAGCGTTCCTCTTTGCGAAACAAGCGCATGCTGATGCCAGGCGTCGTTCGGGAGAACCTTACATCATGCATCCTTTAGCTGTCGCTCGTATTGTATGTAGCGAGATGGGGTTAGGCTCTACTTCTATTTGTTCGGCTTTATTACATGATGTAGTGGAAGACTGCGATTACACGGTTGATGACATAAAAAACATGTTTGGTGAAAAAATCGCCCAGATCGTAGACGGACTTACTAAAATATCAGGAGGTATATTTGGAGAACAGGCATCAGCGCAAGCTGAGAATTTCCGAAGGCTCCTCCTTACGATGAACAGTGATATTCGTGTTGTTTTAATCAAGATTGCTGATCGCTTGCACAATATGCGTACATTAGGTTCTATGCTTCCGGCTAAACAATTCAAAATTGCAGGAGAAACAATCTATCTTTATGCGCCTTTGGCACATCGTTTAGGCCTGTTTACTATAAAAACCGAATTAGAGGACCTTAGTTTTAAATACGAACATCCGAAAGAGTACGAATCGATACACAATAAATTAAAAGCTACGGAGGAAGAACGCAATACTCTCTTTGAGCATTTCGCAGAACCTGTACGTGTCAAATTGGATAAAATGGGGCTTACCTATGAAATGCGCGCCCGCGTTAAATCCGCTTATTCCATATGGAATAAAATCCAAAGTAAAGACATTACTTTTGAAGATGTATATGATTTATTTGCTGTACGCATCATCTTTGAACCGGTACCCAATATAGATGAGAAAAATCTTTGTTGGGATATTTACTCTGCTATTACTGACATATATCGTATCAAGCCTGATAGGATACGAGATTGGGTAAGCCGTCCCAAAGCAAACGGATATCAAGCACTACACCTTACAGTAATGGGCCCCGATGGGCAATGGATCGAGATTCAAATCCGCAGCCAACGTATGGACGAAGTGGCGGAAAAAGGATTTGCCGCCCACTGGAAATATAAAGGAGACAACATAGAAGAAGATACCGAATTAGGTAAATGGTTACAGACTATCAAAGAAATATTGGACAATCCCGATCCGAATGCACTGGATTTTCTTGATACGATCAAGATGAACCTGTATACTTCCGAAATATTTGTATTCACCCCTAAAGGCGAATTTAAGACGCTCCCACAAGGGGCTACCGCCCTAGATTTCGCCTATGCAATTCATACCAACGTAGGAAATATGTGCATTGGAGCTAAAGTAAACCATAAACTAACACCTCTTAGTCATCGTTTATCAAGCGGAGATCAAGTAGAAATACTCACATCCCGCTCGCAAACACCACAAGCAGAATGGTTACATTTTGTAACTACAGCAAAAGCACGTACTAAAATAGAAGCTGCGCTTCGGAAGATTAAAAGAGAGGGAGCAAAGAAAGGAGAAGAAAAAGTTACTTCTGCTTTTTTAAAAGCAGAAATAGAACCGGATACTACAAGTATGGATAAACTGGCCATATTTTTCGGTTTTCCTAAACGGGAAGATTTCTTCTATTCTGTAGAGAAAGGGAATGTAATATTGCCCGAAAACTTAAAGAAACTGCTCAAAGACAAAAGTCAGGATAAAACCATGTGGAATCAGTTGATAGCTGTTCTGCCAATGGGTTCTAAAAAGAAAAAACCACAGGAAGTAACAGAGAAACCCAAAATTGATAAGAGTAAACCATATATATTAACCGAACAGGCTTTCGAACATAATTATATTGTAGCCAAATGTTGTAATCCTATTCCCGGCGACGATGCTCTCGGTTTTATCAACGATGATGGTGACGTAGTTGTTCACAAACGCTCCTGTCCTATGGCAACACGGCTGAAAAGCAGTTTTGGCGAACGGATTGTTTCTACCGAATGGAGTAGTCATAAAAACACATCTTTTGATGCCACGCTCGAAGTACAGGGAATTGATTCTTTAGGCGTACTAAATACAATTACTCAAATCATATCCAATGACTTTAATGTAAACATACAACGTCTCTTAATTGAAGCCAAAGATGGAGTATTCGAAGGCAAGATAAAGTTAAAGGTACATAATGTAGAAGATATTCAACACCTGTGCTTAACTCTTTCCAAAATTAAGAACATTAAATCCATTGGACGTGTAGCCGATTAAAAAGGCAAATCATCTGTTGGATTGGGAGACGGAAAATCCGGAGCGGAAGATATCGGAGCGGCCGCAGGCGCGAAATTGTCCGGTGTAGCAGCAGGAATCCCCATATTTGCACGTTCTACTTTCCATGCGTTAATATTCGTAAACCAGCGTCCGTTATATTCACGGCTATCTATATCAAAATAAACAGTTAAATCTTCCCCTGCCTGAATAGCTGCTTGTTCAATCTTATCATTCCCAAATAGTTGAAAACATACTTTCTTTGGATATTGGTCATACGTTTCCAATACATATTCCTTTTTTTTCCATTCGTTTCCGGTTTTGCTTACACCTCCCTGTTCCGGTAATACGGCGATAATTTTTCCTGTAATTTCCATTTCTTTTAATTATTATTAATCCGCTACAAAGATAATTTTTTCTCACAAAATATCATTCAACCGGGTCTATCGCATCAAATGCATCTTTTAATGAGAGTAACTCTTCTTTAATCTTTTTTAGTTTGTGGACAATTTCTTCTTCACGGACCGTATTTTCTTTATTCTCTTTCAATTTCTGCCGGGCGCCAGACAAAGTCATTCCTTTTTCTTTCACCAAATAATGAACAAGCCTGACAGACTCAATATCTTCTTTTTTATAAAAACGGATACCTCTGTCATTTGTCTTGGGACGAATAAAATCGAACTCTTTTTCCCAAAACCGCAAAGTCGATTCATTTAGTCCAAACATTTTAGCTACCTCTCCGATAGAGAAATAGATTTTTAAATCTTTGTTTTTTTTTGAATCCACAACAAAAAGAAGATTAATCCATTACCTGCCCGTGATTTTCTGCAATCTGGATCATATGGTCGTATTCTTCGGGCGTAAGGTCCATAAAATAATATTTGGAAGGACTATCACGTCTTCCATGCACAATCACTTCATAATGTAAATGCGGACCTGTTGATTTTCCGGTGCTTCCTACAAGTCCGATGACTTCACCGCGAGTCACTTTCTGTCCGACACGCGCCTTGAATGCACTCATGTGTCCGTATAAAGTCACATAACCAAACCCATGGTCTACCATAACGCAATTACCATAGTCTTGTTTCCATCCGGAGAATGTAACTACACCATTACCCGTAGCATAAATCTCCGTCCCTATATTAGCGGCAAAGTCCATACCTCCATGAAAACGAGGCGTACGATAAATAGGGTCAATACGCATACCATAACCGGAAGCCGTATGCTTAAGGTCTTTATTCGCCAGGGGTTGAATGGCAGGAATACACTTTGCGCGCTCTTCCTGTGTTTTTCCTATATTTACTAATTCTTCCAACGAATTGGATTGCACATACAACTGCTTGGTAATCATATCCATTTTCTGCGTGGTTGCAACTACCAAATCGGAATTAGGGAGACTCATCAGGTATTCATACCGATTGGCTCCACCAAAGCCTAACTTCCGGATAGATTCCGGTATCGACGTCGCCTGGAAGATAGCGCGATATAAATTTTCATCACGTTGCTGAATATCGTTTAATATATCAAAAGCATTATTCAGCCGCAATGACAATACTTCATATTGCGTCTGGAGCAACTTGTTTTCTTTCCGCAATTGCGATTCCGTCGGAGATTCAAAGAAACGCATCATGACAAAAAAGATGATCAACCCTACAATAATACCTGTACTTAAATGACGGATAATGGTAAAGATACGGTCTTTTGTCGATGGATAAACACGTTCGTAACTAAGCGTATTAGGATCGTATAAGTAGTATGATTTGCGTGTTCTATGAAGTTCCATTGAATATTTTGTAATGATAATAGTCGCAAAAATAATAATTTACAGTATTTTTGCAAACCGTTTTTCGGATTATTAACGAGTAATACAATTTATCATAATTATGTTGACAGCTAAAGAAACCCGCGAATCATTCAAATCTTTTTTTGTATCAAAGAATCATCAAATAGTTCCTTCCGCTCCAATGGTTATCAAAGGAGACCCAACATTGATGTTCACAAATGCGGGTATGAATCAGTTTAAAGATATCATTTTAGGCAATGTACCTATTAAATATCCACGCGTTGCCGACTCACAGAAATGCCTTCGCGTAAGCGGGAAACATAATGACCTCGAAGAAGTCGGCCATGACACATATCATCATACTATGTTTGAAATGTTAGGAAACTGGTCTTTCGGGGATTATTTCAAGAAAGAAGCCATTTCCTGGGCTTGGGAGTATCTGACAGATGTGTTGAAACTTAATCCTGAAAATCTGTATGCAACCGTGTTTGAAGGCAGTACCTCCGAAGGATTGGAACGCGATAATGAAGCCGCAGGTTATTGGGAGAAATATCTTCCTAAAAATCATATTCTGAACGGGAATAAAAAAGATAACTTCTGGGAAATGGGTGATACCGGGCCTTGTGGCCCTTGTTCCGAAATACATATAGACCTTCGTTCGGAAGAAGAAAAGAATACAATAAATGGAGCGGATTTGATTAATAAAGACCATCCGCAGGTAATCGAGATATGGAACCTTGTATTTATGCAATACAACCGGAAAGCAGACCGTTCATTGGAACCGTTACCGGCCAAAGTGATTGATACAGGCATGGGATTTGAACGGCTTTGTATGGCGATACAGGGAAAAACATCCAATTATGATACGGATGTTTTCCAACCGATTATCCAAAAGATTACTCAATTAACAGGTTTCACCTACGGGGAAGACAAAGAGAAGGACATTGCTATGCGCGTAATAGCCGATCATATCCGTACAACCTCTTTCTCTATAACCGACGGACAATTGCCCTCCAATGCAAAAGCCGGTTATGTAATCCGCCGTATCCTGCGCCGGGCTGTACGTTATGCTTATACATTTCTCAATCGTCACGAAGCGTTCATGTACCAATTACTTCCTGTTTTAATTGAAACCATGGGAGATGCTTATCCTGAACTAATCGAACAAAAATCATTAATCGAAAAGGTAATAAAAGAAGAAGAAGAATCATTTCTTCGCACACTGGAAACAGGAATCCGGTTACTTGATAAAAAAATAGAAGAAGCAAAAGCCGCAAACAAAAAAACGTTGAGTGGCATAGATGCTTTTACTTTATATGATACGTTTGGTTTCCCATTGGATTTAACGGAGTTGATTCTACGGGAGCAAGGTATGGATGCTGATATTGAAGAGTTCAATGTCGAAATGCAAAAGCAAAAAGAACGTGCACGTAATGCCGCCGCAGTAGAAACAGGCGATTGGACTATATTGAAAGAAGGAGAAAGTCGGTTCATTGGATATGATTTCTTTGAAAGCGATTCCGAAATTCTCCGTTATCGTAAAATAAAGCAGAAGAACAAAGAATTATATCAGATTGTATTAGACCAAACGCCTTTCTATGCTGAAAAAGGAGGACAAGTTGGCGATACAGGATGGCTCTTGACTGACGACGAAAAGATTGTTATCATAGACACTAAAAATGAAAACAATCTCACCGTACACATCACAGAGCGTTTACCTAAAGACCCTACGGCGTCATTCATCGCAAAAATAGATGATGTCAAACGTTTACAATGCGAGTGTAACCATACAGGTACCCACTTACTACACGAAGCTTTACGGGAAGTGTTAGGCACGCATGTTGAACAGAGAGGCTCTTATGTATCGCCCGAATCGTTACGATTCGACTTTTCCCATTTCCAAAAACTAACAGATGAAGAAATAAAGAAAGTAGAACAATTAGTAGGAAAAAAGATACGCGCCGATTATCCGATGGAAGAACATCGCTCATTGCCTATTGCACAAGCTAAGGAAATGGGCGCCATGGCTTTGTTTGGCGAAAAATATGGAGAGGAAGTACGTGTTGTTAAATATGGTAATTCCATTGAATTATGCGGTGGAACACATGTGCCTTCTACCGGCAGGATAGGTTCACTGCGTATTGTAGGAGAAAGTTCTATTGCAGCTGGTGTCCGTCGCATTGAAGCGGTAACTGCCGAAGGGGCCGACAACTTCTTTTATGCCCAACAGGATCTTATTCGGGAATTACGTGTGTTATTCAACAATATGCCCAACCTTGTACAAGGGATAAAGAAGTTTGTTGATGAAAATGCCGATCTGAAGAAACAAGTAGAGGATTATCTGAAGGAGAAGGTAATACAGGTAAAGAATGAACTTATTTCGCATGCGACAAACCGTAATGGCATAAAACTAATAAAAGCCGTAACCAAAGGCTCTGTCGAAATGATGAAAAATGTAGCATTTCAGATAAGAGGAGAAATGAAAGATAGCTTCGTGCTGGTTGCAGGACTGATTGAAGAAGACAAATGCACATTAATAGTGATGCTAAGCGATGATTTGGTGGCAGAAGGTTATAATGCAGCCCAATTAGTAAAAGAGGCTGCCAAACATATTCAAGGCGGCGGCGGCGGACAACCTCATTTTGCCACAGCCGGAGGTAAAAATCCGGATGGATTAACCATCGCAGTAGATCAGATAATAGAAGCATTAGGGTTAAAATGATGCAGCACCAGACAGTTATTATAACAACAGATATTAAAACGGAATTACAGGCATTTCTTGAAACGTCGGATTATGATAAATTATTTATCCTTACCGACACAAATACATATGAGAAATGCTATCCTTCCATACAAAACATCCCACAAATACAAAAAGGGGAAATAGTCACAGTTAAAGCAGGAGATAATCATAAAAACATCGAACAATTAGCTGTTATATGGAGCTTTCTCTCAAATAACGGCGCTTCACGCAACTCCTTACTAATCAATTTAGGCGGAGGAATGATCACGGATATGGGAGGCTTTGCCGGAGCAACATTCAAACGTGGAATAAAAACAGTCAACATCCCCACTACGTTAATGGCCTCGGTAGATGCTGCGGTAGGAGGAAAAACAGGTATTAATTTCAATGGATTGAAAAACGAAATAGGTTCCTTTTATCCACCTGAACGTGTCTTCATAGATTGTCATTTCCTGAGCACATTAGACAAAGACAACCTGTTGTCCGGTTATGCGGAAATGATAAAACACGCATTGATCAGTAACGAAAAAATCTATCAGGAAACGCTACGCTTCGACCTCAACGAAGAATTGCCAACCGCCAATCATCAACTGTCAACACTCATAAAAGATTCCGTTGCAATCAAAGAGTATATCGTAGAAGAAGACCCCAAAGAAAAAGGTATTCGCAAAGCACTGAATCTCGGACATACCATAGGCCATGCCATTGAAAGCTTATCTTTTCAGAAAAACATCCCTTTGTTGCATGGCCATGCCGTAGCCATCGGATTAATCTGCGAACTTTACTTATCCTATAAGCTCTGCCATTTTCCTTCAGAAAAACTTATACGGATAGCACATTATATAAAAGAACACTACCCTGTTTTCTTTTTCGACTGTAAAGATTATGACACGCTATATGAACTTATGACACACGACAAAAAGAACGAATGAGGAACAATCAATTTCACCTTGTTGTCCGACATAGGTCAAGTTCACATCAATCAGGAAACAAACAAAGAGCTCATCTTTGAATCATTAGATTTTTACCGTGAAAGCTTTGGAACATAACCGAAATAACCCTACCTTTGCCCCACAATTAAAAAACGGGATGTAGCTCAGCCCGGTAGAGTACGCGTCTGGGGGGCGTGTGGCCGCAGGTTCAAATCCTGTCATCCCGACTGGT
>JAISDJ010000067.1 GCA_031264865.1 Tannerellaceae bacterium
TGAATGACAACCCTTTTAGAATGAATATATATATTGTGACAACATTTTTAGTAACAAGCAGCAAAAACTGACAACCACTTTCAGTATAAGTCAATCATCACGATGTCTTGAGGAAACCATTATAGTGGTTTGCTCAAGACATCATAATGGTTTTCTAAAGACACTATAATGGTTTACCGGAGACACTATAATGACTATTTTTCTCTTCTGTTCCCGGCTGAAAGATGCTCCTTTCAGTTATAGCCGTTTATATACAAGTATTTACAAGCCATCTGAAAGCTGAAAGAAGAAGTAAAAAAGATACTTGTATAGGGGGTAATCCTCCCTGTTTATAACCACTGTTTCATAAAGTCATCCATTTTTTCCATGTTTGTTTCGAGGCTTTGGAGAAGCTTGAATTGCGCTTTTGTACGTTGTAAATTATGTTTGGGATGATGGATTTTATAATAGGTATCGCCATTGATGTAATCTGTCAGGAAACGAACGGTTTGCATATAAGTAAGCAAACGTCCTCCATAGGGGAGGAGACTGATTTCGAGTGGCGTTAAAAATGACTGGGCGGTTTCCATATATCCACGGGTATATGCCTGGAAAATATCCATGTTGACATTTACATTGGTTAGATCTTCGTCGTCTTCGGCTCCTGTGTTAGCGCCTGTACGGATAAAGTCGCCTATGTCGGATAATACAAAACCGGGCATTACTGTATCCAAATCGATAACACAAAGTACTTTCCCATCTTCGTCAAACATAACGTTATTCACTTTTGTGTCGCAGTGGTTAATACGTTTTTTCAATTTGCCTTCACGGTGTAGGTCTTCTTGTATACACATCGCTTTGGCTCTTTTTTCAATCTCGTCAACCAACTCTGTTACTTCATTTAAACGTCCGGCTGCATTTTCTTTAATCGCGTCATGGAATTGTTGTAGACGAAATTCCATATTATGGAAGTTGGGTATGGTTTCTCCCAGGGCGCCTTCGGGTATGTCTGCAAGCATTGATTGGAAATTGCCGAATGCTTTTCCTGCCTCGTATGATAATTCGGGAGTCACTTCTTCATAACTTTTACTACGAGGAATGAAGAGGCATACGCGCCAGTAGCTGTCTCCGTCGAAATAATAAAATTTACCGTCTTTGGTAGGCAAGAAAGTTAATACTTTCCGGTTGATATCGCTTTCACCCTTTTCTTCCTGTTTTTTACGAATATGAGAAGTTACCCTGTGGATGTTGTTTTGCAACATATCTACATTCGTAAATATATGATGGTTGATACGTTGCAGGATATATTTTGTTTCCCCTTTGTCTGTTGTTACCTTTAGCGTATCATTGATATGTCCGTTTCCAAAGGGTGTTGCTGATACCGCTTTGTCTGTTAATTCAAATTGTTCAAGAATGTTTACGAACTGCTCTGTTGTCTTTGTCATGGCATTTGTGTTTAAATGAAATTAATGATGCAAATATAATCTTATTTTACGATTCGGTATTCACAAAAAAAAGGTTTCGGACTTAAAATCCGAAACCTTTTTAAATCAAATGAATTTGATTTGTTATTTCTTATTACGGTTTCCGTAGCGGCTCATGAACTTGTCAACACGTCCGGCGGTATCCACCAGCTTGGATTTACCAGTATAGAATGGATGTGAAGTGTTCGAGATTTCTACTTTTATTAACGGATAAGTTACACCGTCAATCTCAATCGTTTCCCTTGCATTGATGGTAGAGCGCGTGATAAATACATCATCGTTCGACATGTCTTTAAATACGACAGGGCGGTAATTATTCGGATGAATTTCTTTTTTCATTGCTTTATTTCGTTTTAATTTATATTATTCAAATAGCTGGTAGCCGGTAAATTGGGATGCAAAGGTATGGAATAGTGTTGAACAAACAAAGAAATCAAAATTATTTTTTTCTTGTATATTACTTTTTGTGTTATTTTATATGCTATTAAGCATACTTTTTATTTGATTGTTGCTATCTTTGTGCAAGTTTATAATTATTAACATATTAACATATATTACAATGGTAAGTTACAAAGAATTAGGCCTGGTAAACACAAAAGAAATGTTTTCAAAGGCGATGAAAGGTGGATATGCTATCACTGCATTTAATTTCAATAATCTCGAACAAATGCAGGCAATCATTCAGGCTTCCGTAGAAACAAAGTCTCCGGTTATCCTTCAGGTATCAAGTGGCGCCCGTAAATATGCCAATCAAACACTTCTTCGCTATCTGGCTGAAGGCGCTGTAGCTTATGCAAAAGAATTAGGATGCCCAAATCCGCAAATTGTTCTTCATTTAGATCATGGCGATACGTTCGAATTGTGCAAAAGCTGTATCGATTCGGGATTTTCGTCTGTTATGATTGATGGCTCTCATCTCCCTTATGATGAAAACGTAGCGCTTACTAAAAAAGTAGTGGAATATGCTCATCAATATGATGTGACCGTTGAAGGTGAATTAGGCGTATTAGCCGGTGTTGAAGACGAAGTGAGCGCAGAACATCATACTTATACTGAACCGGATGATGTGGTAGATTTCGTAACAAAGACCGGTTGCGACTCATTAGCTATCTCTATCGGTACCTCTCACGGAGCAAATAAATTTACTCCTGCACAATGTACGCGTGATGAGAATGGCCACCTGGTTCCTCCCCCTTTGCGTTTTGATATCTTGGAAGAAGTTGAAAAAAGGATCCCCGGATTCCCTATTGTATTGCATGGCGCTTCTTCGGTTCCTCAGGAAGAAGTAGAAACAATTAATAAATATGGTGGCGCTTTGAAAGATGCTATAGGCATTCCGGAAGAACAATTACGTAAAGCTGCCGCTTCTGCTGTATGTAAAATTAACATCGACTCTGATAGCCGTTTAGCCATGACTGCTGCTATCCGTGAAGTATTTGTAACAAAACCTGCTGAGTTCGACCCACGTAAATACTTAGGACCGGCCCGTGATAATGCAAAGAAGCTTTATAAACACAAAATCGAAGAAGTGCTTGGTTCGGCCAATAGACTTTAAATAAAACGTTCACAGTAGCATAGCATTTAATACAGCTATGCTTCCCAACACATTTGAATGGTTATAGTTTGCAAAATGTAAATTATAACCATTTTTTATTTGGATATATGAAAATCAATATTAACTTTGCAATTCAAAGTACTTTTATCATATCTTATGAATAAACAATTGGAAGACATAAAAGCCATACGTGAAATGATGGAGAAATCAACTAAGTTTATTTCTCTGAGCGGATTATCCGGTATATTGGCAGGAGTAACGGCCATACTTGGAGCGGCATTTGCTTATTTCTATCTATTGAGAGACCCTTCCCTTACGGATTATAGCCATACGCAGGAACTCATGATCCTTCTGGGCGATGCACTGATTGTTTTGTTTATTTCCGTAAGCTTTGGAATTTATTTCTCATGGAGGAAAGCAAGAAAGAACAAACAGAACCTGTTTAATAAGGTAACCTTGCGGACGCTCTATAATTTAAGCATCCCTCTGGTGGCGGGTGGTATCTTTTGTTTGGTGTTACTACTCAGAGGAGATATCCGGATGGTAATTGCCGGCACCCTTATATTTTATGGTATCGCATTGATTAATGTATCAAAATATACCTTTGACGAGATCCATTATTTGGGCATAACTGAAATTATATTGGGTATTGCCGCCGCTATTTTTGTTAGCAACGGCTTATTGTTCTGGACAATTGGTTTTGGAGTATGTCATATTGTCTATGGTTTCGTTATGTACAGAAAATATGATTTGAAAGAGAATGACTAATATAATCGCCCATCTGAACAAGGCTTTTGAGAGCCGTATCCGGTTAGGGATCATGTCTGTCCTTTCGGTAAATGATTCGGCTGACTTCAATACCATGAAGCAGTTAATGGACCTGACCGACGGTAATCTGGCAAGCCATCTGAAAGCGCTTGAGGCTATCGGCTATATCCGGTCGTACAAACAGTTCATCGAACGAAAGCCCAATACGCAATATATGATTACCGAAGAAGGGCGGAAACAGTTCAAGGAGCATTTGGATGCTTTAGAGTCTTTATTCAAATAAATTTTTTTGTTTATAAACTTTGAAAAACAAAGTACTTTTATATACATATTAATAATACATATAGATTATGGAAACAAAAATGAAAAAAGTAGAGAAATTCTCTCAGTCAATTACACTGAAAGCGGTGATAGTAGCCGTCTTAACACTTCTTTTACTCATACCGGGTATTATGGTGCAAGACCTTATCCGTGAACGCCAGTACCGGAGTGTGGGAACTATTGAGAAAATCAATGAAAAATGGAGCAACGCCCAAACGCTTTGCGCACCGGTGTTGTCTGTTCCTTTTACGACTTCGCATAGAACATCGGACGATAAGATTAAGTATGACGATCATATACTCAATTTTACACCCGAAATATTGACTATTGAAACGGAATTATATCCCGAAGAAAGGCATTACGGCATTTACAAAACCATCCTGTATAAAAGCGATATTGATATATCCGGAACGTTTGAATTGAAGGATTTTGAGATAGTCAACAGTGTGGTCCATTGGGATAGAGCCTATATACGCCTGGGCTTTTCAGACCTGCGGGGGATTACCAATAATATAAGTTTTAAGTTGAATAACCAGCCGTACGAAGCAGAAGCAAGCGGGATATATGAAGGCAGTTTAGGGAAAGAATTATTAGTAATGCCGGGCGATTCATTATTCAACGCATCCGGAAAAACACTCTCTTTCAATTGTAAATTAAACCTGCGGGGCAGCACCAGCATCAACTTTATCCCGTTGGGCAAGACTACGAATGTGCATGTATCCGGCGCCTGGAACGCTCCCGGCTATATAGGGAATTTCAGCCCGGAAACAACTCCTTCCGCCGAAGGCTTCGACGCCACCTGGAATATCCTTCGTTACAACCGCAGTATCCCTGATTCGTGGGAGGATTATA
>JAISDJ010000192.1 GCA_031264865.1 Tannerellaceae bacterium
CCCTTCCGACGGGTATATTGTATGAAATCCTGAATCACTTCCGTCTGAAAATAGCAGACCGTTACAATCACGTCGCCATTCGTCATGATACCGATCGGCACGGTAGAATAAGGAATCGATTTATTATTTTCGATGATGGGGATACGAAGAATGGTCAGCAGCCAGTTGTCCTCATATTCTATACGCGGACGTTCGTCCGTATCTTCTATATCGGATATAAAAGATTCAGGAACTTGCAATTCGTTAATCAGGTAGTGGATATCATCCGTAGTAGGCGTTTCTACTTTTACCCAGCAATTAGCCAACCAATGGTCTTTTTCTACAAAACCTGTTGCTTCGGAATAAAGAAAACTTCTCATTATTGCCTCCTTTCTTTACATATACAGAGGATAATAAAAAGCCTCTGTATGGATTAATTAATACTTTCTTCTGTTTTTCGCGGAATACTATCGTCCATAATTGGTATTTACTTTAGTGCGGCAAAGGTATAAAAAAGGGTCCAATTCCAAATAAAAATACTACATTTGATGTCTCAAAAAAGAATCATTCATGGCAGAGGGAACAAGAAATTCGGGAAAAAGTAAGCAAAAAACGGTTGTCGTACCCGAAATGGGACGTTTACAACCACAAGCAAAAGAGTTGGAAGAAGCCGTTTTGGGCGCATTGATGCTGGAGAAAGATGCTTATTTCATTGTTAGCGATATACTTAAACCTGAATGTTTCTACGAGAAATCTCATGAAATGATTTACTCGGCAATTGTTGATTTGGCTGTTTCCCAAAGGCCTATCGACATGCTTACTGTTACCGAACAACTAAAAAAACGGGGAGAACTGGATTTAGTTGGCGGACCTTTTTATATTTCACAACTCACTACCAAAGTAGCCAGTAGCGCTCATATTGAATATCATGGTCGCATCATCGCTCAAAAATATTTGGCGCGCGAACTGATTTCTTTTACAGCAGGTATCCAAGGTAAAGCGTTCGATGAATCTATAGACGTAGATGATTTAATGCAGGAAGCCGAAGGAAAGCTTTTTGAAATATCCCAACGGAATGTAAAGAAAGATGTAACACAGATTAATCCCGTCATTAAAGATGCTATTGATTTACTTAAAAAAGCAGCCGAACAGGAAGAAGGATTAAGTGGTCTGCATTCCGGGTTTCATAGCTTGGACAAGATAACTTCAGGATGGCAAAATTCAGACTTGGTAATTATTGCCGCTCGTCCGGCAATGGGTAAGACGGCTTTTGTATTGTCTATGGCAAAGAACATGGCTGTACACCATAATACACCTGTTGCATTATTTTCATTGGAAATGAGTAACGTACAGTTAGTAAACCGTTTGATTGTAAATGTTACCGAGATTACAGCCGACAAAATTAAAAGTGGTCGCCTGGCGGATTATGAATGGGAACAATTGGATTTTAAGCTGGCCGACTTATATGATGCACCTATCTATATTGACGACACACCCAGCCTCTCGGTTTTTGAACTAAGGACGAAAGCCCGTCGCCTGGTTCGTGAGCATGGTATTAAATGTCTTATTATCGACTATTTACAGCTTATGAATGCCAGCGGTATGAACTTCGGTAGCCGCGAACAGGAAGTAAGTATGATATCCCGTTCGTTGAAAGGATTGGCTAAAGAACTGAATATACCGATTATTGCACTTTCGCAGCTGAACCGTGGAGTAGAAAACAGACAAGGAGTGGAAGGAAAACGCCCACAATTAGCCGACCTTCGCGAATCGGGAGCTATTGAGCAAGATGCCGATATGGTTTGTTTCATCCACCGTCCCGAATATTACAAAATAACAGAAGACGACAGAGGCAATTCATTAATTGGCCTTGCCGAAATTATCATTGCCAAGCATCGTAATGGGGCTACAGGTGATGTACGCCTGCGGTTTAAAAGCGAATTTGCCAAATTCATGAACATAGACGAAGATATACCTGTGCGCACATTTACTTCGTCTATTAATAGTGATGACGCCGCCGAGGCGTTACAGCCTATAGCTCCTGCAGGGCCTGACTTTCTGTCGCAAACAAACACTGATATTCCATTCTGATGTATACCGGTGAATTGATTTCGCTTGGCGTAGCCGTTTCATGGACAATAACAGCCCTTTTTTTTGAATATGCCGGGAAACGTATGGGGTCTTTATCCCTTAATCTTATCCGTTTGGTACTGTCTATCCTTATGCTGGGTATCACCCTGCTTATCTTTGCCGGGCAGGTAATTCCCTTCGACGCTGGAGGAGAAGCATGGCTCTGGTTAGGTATATCAGGGTTTATCGGTTATGTAATAGGTGATTATTGCCTTTTCAGTTCGTATATAGTGATTGGTTCGCGTTTTGGACAGTTGTTTATGACGTTAGCGCCTCCGTCGGCAGCCTTGGCCGGCATGCTTATTTTAGATGAAAAAATGGGAGGAACGGCTATCCTCGGCATGTTCGTTACCTTATTCGGTATCGGCCTTTCGATTATCGGCAGAGGAGCAAACAAAGAGGGAGTCAACGAAACAAAAAAGTGGGAGTTTAAATTGCCTTTAAAAGGGATTCTTTTCGGAATAGGCGCCGGAGTAGGGCAGGGTGTAGGCCTTGTGTTCAGCAAATTAGGGATGGAACACTATATGCTGACAATCGACTCACAAGACCCAATTGCCGTATTTATGGCGCCCTTCGCTTCTACCCAGATACGGGCCATAATCGGAGCTTTGGGATTCTTTATCATTATAGTAACAACGAAAAACCTGAAACGGTTGATCCGTTCACTTAACGACCTCAAAGCGATGGGAGCTTCGACAGGGGGAACGTTCTTCGGCCCCTTCATCGGCGTCTCGTTCTCCTTAATGGCCGTACAATATACCGAAGCTGGCACTGCTTCCACCTTAATGGCCCTAACTCCCATACTCATACTCATTCCCTCATACTTCCTTTTCAAACAAAAAGTATCTCTGAAAGAAGTTATTGGCACGATGATTAGTATAATAGGAGTTACTTTATTTTTTATGTAGTTAAAATAGGAGTTAACTATTTAACTCCTTTGACTACTTGAATATTCCGATATTGGATGTCTTTTCCTTCGCTTTGCAAGCCTATGTGGCCGGTTTTCACTTTGTTGGTTCCTGTATTTTGATAAACACCGTTGATATAGACGGTTATTGTACCGTTTTTAACCCAGATGTTGGCTTCGTTCCATTCGCCGACAGGTTTTTCACTTGAAGCGTTGGCTTTCTTCACTACAGGGAAAGCAGGACGTTTTTCGCCCGGACGTTGTATAAATTCCGCTAA
Source organism: Tannerellaceae bacterium (assembly GCA_031264865.1). GTDB lineage: Bacteria > Bacteroidota > Bacteroidia > Bacteroidales > Tannerellaceae > DFXE01. The sequence continues at coordinate 3,295 of JAISDJ010000192.1, forward strand.
GTCTGAACCACCTAAGCAAACGAAGTCACCGGCATTTCCGGCAGCCAACTGACACTCAATACCGTTAGGAAACGGATTTTTCACATCTTCAATTAAGAGGAAAATTCCGCTATTAGTAGCTTCCTGTGGCCAACGCCATTCTACATGCAACTTATAATTATCATATTTTTCTTTTGTGTACATATAACCGAACGGATTTCCTTTAATGTGGATAACACCGTCTTTTACCGAATAAACCTGGTCGGCAGGAACAGCATTTTTATCCACTATAAAATCCCAATTGGAAAGGTCTTTTCCATTAAACAATTTAATAACCTGTTGCGCATTCGATTTGTTAGTAAAACAAAACAGGGCGATACTTATTATCGCCAATAAAAGCATACTTTTTTTCATGATACATACATTTTTTGAATTATAAATAAAGAGTTAAAGGACTACTCTAACAGTTTGCGATAACGTACTCGTTTGGGTTCTTCATATCCGGGCTGTTTCTTCTTATATTCTTCATATTCGGAATAAGAACCTTCGTAATAAACGACATTCGAATTTCCTTCAAAAGATAAAATATGCGTACAAATACGGTCGAGGAACCAGCGGTCGTGTGAAATAACAACTGCACAACCGGCAAAATTCTCCAAACCTTCTTCCAGGGCACGCAATGTATTCACATCAATATCATTGGTAGGTTCGTCTAACAGCAATACATTTGCATCCGACTTCAACGTCAGCGCCAGATGAAGCCGATTACGTTCTCCACCGGATAGTACGCTGCAAAGCTTCTCCTGGTCGGCTCCCGCAAAATTAAACTTCGACAAATACGCGCGGGAGTTTATTTCTTTACCACCTACACGGATAAACTCTTGTCCTCCGGAAATTACCTGGTAAACTGTCTTATTCGGGTCGATATCTTTATGAGTTTGGTCGGCATATCCCGGTCTAACGGTTTCACCCATTTCAAATGTACCTTTGTCAATGGTTTCCATGCCCATAATCATCTTGAAAAGTGTTGTCTTTCCGGCTCCGTTCGGGCCTATAACGCCAACAATGCCATTTGGGGGAAGCATGAAGTTCAGGTCGTCAAACAATAATTTGTCGCCGAATGCTTTCGCTACCTGTTGAGCCTCAATTACTTTATTTCCGAGGCGAGGGCCATTGGGTATAAATAATTCTAATTGGGCTTCTCGCTCTTTCTGGTCTTCATTCAACAGTTTTTCATACGAATTTAAACGGGCTTTTCCTTTTGCCTGACGAGCTTTGGGCGCCATATTGATCCATTCTAATTCGCGTTCTAGTGTCTTTCTTCGTTTACTGATTTGCTTTTCTTCCTTCGCCATGCGTTTGGTCTTCTGGTCGAGCCATGAAGAATAGTTTCCTTTCCAGGGAATACCTTCACCACGGTCTAATTCAAGAATCCAACCGGCCACATGGTCGAGGAAATAACGGTCGTGCGTGATGCAGATAACCGTACCGGCATATTGTTGCAGATGCTGTTCCAACCAATCGATGGATTCGGCGTCTAGGTGGTTGGTCGGCTCATCTAATAATAAGACATCCGGCTGTTGGAGTAGCAATCGGCATAAAGCTACCCGACGGCGTTCTCCACCAGATAATGTTTCAACCAGCCGGTCTTCGGGCGGGAGGCGAAGCGCATCCATAGCGCGTTCCAACCGGCTGTCGAGGTTCCAGGCATCCGTTGCATCTATTTTATCCTGTAATTCGGCTTGGCGGGCGATTAGTTTATCCATTTTGTTCGGATCGTCCAATACCTCCGGATCACCGAATTTTTCATTTACTTCTTCATATTCTTTCAATATGTCGACTATCTCCTGTACGCCTTCCTGCACAATTTCTCTGACAGTCTTACCGGCTTCCAATTGCGGATCTTGTTCAAGATAACCAACAGAATATCCCGGAGAGAAAACCACTTCGCCTTGATATTCTTTCTCAATGCCAGCAATAATCTTTAATAAGGTAGATTTACCGGAACCATTTAAACCGATAATCCCGATTTTAGCCCCATAAAAGAAAGATAGATAAATATTTTTCAACACTTGTTTCTGAGGTGGAAATGTTTTACTTACACCCACCATAGAGAAGATAATCTTTTTATCGTCTGCCATACTAATTGTTTAATAAATTGAATAAAAGTAGTCAAAAGTAATCAAAGTAGTTAGAGTAGTCAAGTAGTAACTGAAAAAAGTATTCAAATTATTATTAAACATAATCGGAATTATAAAAAAACGATTTCCGTCTTTTCCAAAAGGATTTATCAGGGAAATTCGTGAAGCTTAGAATGACAGCCTCATTACGAAACGAATACCATTTTTCTGGATGTTTGGATTATCTCGATACGTAAGACGCCAAACATAATCCAAACGAAGGAAAGAAAATATATTCTCGATACCGGCTCCTAATTCCATATAAGGTTCTTTACCCATTGGATAGGAACCTTCGGGGAATAAATATGTTCCTGGGCTTCCTTTGAAGGGATTGTTTTTGTCTGTTAGGTTGCCGTATAATCCGCGAAATGTGATTACTTCTCTTAGTTTCAGTTTCTTTATTAATGGTAAACGGTTAAAAATTGCGCCATTCATGAAATAGGTAACGTCCCACGAAGCATATTCATCGTTAATAAATTCAATAGCATTCATCAAATTGTACGATTCCGGCTGTACTGTATAGGAAAGGTTGGCATTCGGTAAGATAAGCATAGGATACGGGGCTTTGCTCCATACTTTTCCGGCCTTGGCAATGATATCAATGTATCCGAAAGACATAGGCGTCCAAAAACGATATTGTATGCCAAAATCCGTTCGGTTGTACGAATAATCGGAACCTAAGAAACCTTTTTTGGCAGTGATATGATTGAGTGTGAATACTGGGGCGTTCAATGTTATGGGGTAACGGTAGTTACGTGTTTGATAGAATTTCTCGTTGGGGGCATACCGCAGCTTCAACTCTAATTCACTCATCATATAGTCTTTAACCGGTGTAATATTGCCGTCGGGCTCTATGCGGTCGAACACGGCGTATTTGGTAGCATACTCACTCTTGTTTCGGACGCTTGTCCCAAAGCCAAAACCACTATAACTTTCATTGTAATAAGCCAGTTCGGCAAAACGTAAATAAGTCGCCCTGTCGTCTTTTTGGCGTTTCCAAGCAAGGAATACATTGTCTTTGTTGGTATACATGTATTGCTGCCCGATCTGATTGATATCATAAGAGAATTGAGCGCTGAGAGAATGTATGGGGAACTCTTTCCGGTAATCGGTTTTGTCATGAAATGAATATTCGGCAATCAAATCGTATTTCAGTTTCCCGTCTTTCGTACCATAGGCAGCCAAGCCGTCTAAGAAAAGCCGTTTGCTAAAGTGGGTCGTTGTTGTTCCTCCCAGACGGAAACGTGCGCCTTCGATAGCGTTTCCGCTGACGAATGTGTTTACCGGGCCAAATTCAAATTTGTTCTTCAATGGGTCTGAGTTAGTAGCAATATAACCATTTACAAATAAGGAAACGACTTTTTCCGTTACGTAAAATAGCGGGACTTCACGCAAACGGATCATTAGCTTTTCGACTGAATTAGGATTCCGCTTCTGCCCTTCCTGCGGACGGTTTTCATCCCAGAAAATATCCGGTTTCTTAAAGGCATCGGCCAAAGTTATAATGGGTGTCGATTCTTTAAATATCGCCAGGTCTGCCGGTTCGTCGAAAGAATGATTCGAATATATATTCAGGCGGCGGGCATACATCCCTTTCGACTTCTCATTTACTTTGAAATTGACCTCTATATCATCTTTCAAGAGGATGCGTGTACCATCTTCTTTCCGGTCGTATGTCTGGTCTATCACCATACGGCTTACGAAGTTGAGGTTGATATCTTTTGGTACATTCAAGATGGCTCGCTGTACAAAGTAGGTAGAGTCCATTGTTATAAATAGATGCCCTGTAAAACCAAACGATTCGGAATTAAACGGTACGAAGCCTAAATCGATACATGGCCGGTTGTTAATTTCTACCGTATCCAGTAAATAATATTTATAAAAAGTAGGCCCTAATGTAGACATAGGGCTTACGAAACGTTGCAAGAACAACGAAATATCGTTTTGGAAGATATCTACTTCCTTGAATACTTCATTCAATATTTGCTGGATGCCCTCGCGGGAGAATATTTCATCTACTCCGGCAGACTTCTGGGCGCTTATCAAACGCTTTTCCGAGCGGGGGTCTTTCCGGTAATAAACTGTTTCAAACATTTCTTTCTCCGAGACAGGCAGGATAGTTGTTCCGACCTCAAGCGTATCGACAAATTCGGATAAGAAATCAAACCGTCCTACTTTACCGTCTTTCCGAGGTTTCCGTTCAAATTCGTTCATGGCAAAAACCATCTTTTCATATTGCTCGTAGGTAAAGTAATCATGATTACGAGGGTCGTTACGGTCACGCAAATCAATAGCATTTCGGATAAAAGTAACAGCAGGGTTGTCTCTTCTTGAATACCTTTCCCTTCCTGGCTTGATTACAACTTCCGAGAGATTGATAGTAGAGGGAGCCAGTTCGATTTTTAAATTGTTGGTACGTCCAAGGTTTACAGTAATCTTTTTTTCTGCATATCCCAAATACGATACCAACAGGGTACGTACTTTTGATGTAGACGACAGGTTAAAACTGCCATTTAAGCCGGTAGTAGTTCCAATCATAGTCCCTTCCAATATAAGAGATACATAGGGCAATGTCTCACCGGTAATCGAGTCGGTAACCATACCTTTAATAATTGTATTCTGACTATTGGCTATCCATACAAAACACGTGAAAAGAAAAATAAGAATAAATTTCTTATACATAATATAATACACTAAACTATCTTCGACCTATAAGACCACAAAAGTACATAAACTTTAAACGCCACATAGTGCCGAATTGCATGGAATCTATCCCATTTTGTTATAAATTATGAATAAAGAGTTAAAGGAGGTCAATGACTACTTAACTACCTCAAACATGATTTTCCGTTGATTTCCCCAGCTGTCTACTAAGGTCAGGATATGTTTTCCAGCACTTAATTGGCAGGCCATCTGGTGATTGTCTTTTGTTTCGCCCAGATATTCGTCATCGATATGCCAGTACAAAACGGCTTCGGGACGAGTGTGGGCAGCTCGGAAGACGAATCGTTCCAATTCACCGGTAAAGCCTTTTGGAAGATAAAGCGACGAATTATGTTCGGGATAGATAATATCCAACTGCCGGAATTGTTCCTGTTCGCACCCAGGCCTGATTGGAGGTAACGGAATGTAATCAATATGATAATTCCTGTAATAATAGGCTTGCGAAGGCGGGAGCACAAACCAGGAACAGGTCATGATTCTATCTACCGGTTCACAGGAAGCATTTACTCTGAATTGCCTGTTGGGCGAAAGATGTACCAATTGGTGATACGGGCAAATATCCGAAACCAATCCTGTGCGGGGGATGTATACTGTATCGACCGGTTCGCATATTGCAGAAGCTTTATGACCACTATTCCGACATATAGCAACCCTTTCTAATTCATCATAGGGCATATCAAACCAAGCGCTTCCAGGGAGAAGAGAGAAAATATCAAACAGTACGGGAGCTGCATTGCCAACCCCTGTCAGTCCAGGCCTTCCTTCGCCCGAAGCATTGCCAACCCATACACCCACTACATAACGAGGTGTTAGGCCGATAGCCCAAGCATCGCGTCCTCCGTAGCTGGTGCCCGTTTTCCAGGCGATTTGTTTCATTGATTCGAACTGTTGCCAGTCGGCTTCCTCTTCGGGACGATTCAATGCCGACATCGCCTCCAATGTAAACCAAATGGAAGCCGCTGACAATGCCGACTTCTCTTTCAACCGTTTATCAGTCAATGATTCCACCGAGTGCCCGTCTACTACCGGATAAGGGCTTAATGGGTGAACGTCTTCCGGATTATATCGTCCGTTGTATCTCCGGTAATGGGAAAGCGTCCGCGCCATAGAGGCATACATACCCGACAGATCCCATAAGGTTCCTTCTGCTCCGCCTAATATCAGGGCGGCTCCGTAATGCTCTTCGGAGAAGCGGAGCGTTGTCATACCCCATTGCTTGAGTAATGTCATAAAGCGTCCGGTATTATATTGGGAGAGCATCCTTACGAGTGGTACGTTCAAGGATCGTTCGATGGCTCGGTGAGCGGGTACTGCTCCATAAAACGTCTTGTTATAATTCTGTGGCATGAAGCCGTTGATATTCAGCGGAACATCGGAAACCAGCGTAGAGGGAAGGATCATACCGTCGTGAAGCATGCCGGCATACAGGAAAGGTTTCAGGATACTTCCCGTACTGCGGGGAGAGACAATTACATCTACTTTGTTTCCTTTTCGTTCGTCTGATTGATAGCTTACATTTCCGGCATAGGCCAGTACTTCGCCTGTTTCTACATCGGCCACTAATGCTGCCAGATTGTAAATATGGTTCGAGCTATATTGCAGGGCGTAACGGTCTACTATCTCTTGAGTTTGCTTTTGCAGGCGGTATTGTACGGACGAGACAAGCCTTTTCCCCTGCCCTTTTACAGCCAGTCGTTCCAATAAATGGGGGGCTTCGTCAGGTAGCGGCAAAGGGGCTTCGGGTAAAGGTTCCATGCAGGATAGTTCGTATTCCATATCGTCGAGTACGCCTTTTTTGTTGATCATCTTTAGTAAATGGTCGCGCTTCTTTTTCAGTTGCAGGCGGTTCCGTCCGGGGTGTATTAATGCAGGCGAATTGGGTAGTACGGCTAATGTGGCGCTTTCGGCCCACGATAAGTCTGCTGCATTTCTGCCGAAATATCGCCAAGCAGCTGTTTCTACTCCGACCACATTTCCACCAAACGGGGCATGTGAAGCATAGAGGTTCAGGATTGTTTTTTTGCTATGAATGGATTCGAGGTAAAGCGCCCAGCATACCTCTACTATTTTCTCATAAAAGTTTCTGTTGCGATTTCCTCTGGCTATACGGGCTAACTGCATGGTGATTGTACTACCTCCGCTTACTACCTTTCCGCTTTTGGTATTCAAACGGACAGCACGCAGGATCGCAGCCGGGTCGATGCCGGGATGGTAGAAGAAGCGTTTGTCTTCGTAAGTCGTCAGGCAGGTGGTGAATTTGTCGGGCAATGAATCGGTTGCCGGAAAGCGCCATTGTCCGTCGGGAGCAATACGGGCACCTAGCAATTCTTCTTCCGACGAATATAATAAGGTAGAATAAGAGACGGGAAACAGCTTTCCCGGTACAATCAGAAACATGATAAACCATATAGACAGAAAAAAAAGCAAAAGAAGAAACGCCGCCTTTTTCATCTTAATCCAGGAATCGTTCGGTAAGTCCGTTGTATGCATCGATACGGCGGTCGCGAAAGAAGGGCCACCAGCGACGTACGTTTTCCGTACGGGCTTTGTCGACAGTTATTACCTGTACTTTTTCTTTATCATTTGGAAATTCAGCCAGCAGTTCACCTTGTGGGCCGGCTACGAAACTGTTTCCCCAAAACTGTATGCCGTTCGTTTGTGCGGAAGGATCGGGTTCGTGCCCTACTCTGTTTACTGTTATTACCGACAGACCGTTGGCTACGGCATGTCCTCGTTGTACCGTTATCCAGGCTGTTAGCTGACGCTTTTTTTCTTCTTCCGTATCCGTACTTTCCCAACCGATAGCTGTAGGATAAATCAGGATTTCGGCTCCACGCATAGCCATCAAGCGGGCTGCTTCGGGATACCATTGGTCCCAACAAACCAGAACGCCTAATTTACCAACGGATGTTTCAATCGGCAGAAAGCCTTGGTCGCCCGGCGTAAAATAAAACTTTTCATAATAAGCGGGATCATCGGGAATATGCATCTTTCTGTATTTACCGGCAATCGAACCATCTTTTTCTATCACGACGGCTGTATTGTGATAAAGCCCCGGAGTTCTTTTTTCAAACAAGGAAAGAACGAGTACGATACCCAGTTCGCCTGCCAATGCTCCAAAGTATTCCGTAGAGGGACCGGGTATTGTTTCCGCCTGCTCGAACAGGGAAGTATCTTCCGTCTGACAAAAGTAAAGACCATTATGCAGCTCTTGCAATACAACCAACTCAGCTCCCTGCATTGCGCAATGTCTTATCTTCCGATTTAACTTTTCCATATTAGCCGTCCTATTGGACGTGTTCGACTGCTGAATTAATCCTATCTTCATCATGCATTGATTTATTAAATGATAAAACCTTTGGGGTATTGCATCGTTATACAATGGAGAGAGCCGTGCTGTTTAATCAGCGGAAGGCAGTTTATGCCTATAACTTCCCTGTCCTTGAAAACGCTTTGCAAGGCAGCTTTTACCTCTTCGTCTTTTGGAGAATTATAAAACGGGACTAATACTGCTCCGTTTATTATCAGGAAATTTGCATAGGTAGCAGGTAAGCGCCTTCCCTCCCACTCTACTTCGTCGGCCATCGGAAGAGGGAGTAATTTATAAGGTTCGCCGTTTTCCTGGATAAACGCTTTCAATTCTTTTTCCATCTCCTGCAATTCTGTGAAGTGTTCGTCGTCTTCGTTTGTGCATTGCACATAGGCAATTGTATCTTCATTGCAAAAACGGGCCAATGTATCGATGTGGCTATCGGTATCGTCTCCCGCTAAGTAACCGTAATGCAGCCATAAGATACGCTTCAGCCCGAAAATTTCTTTTAAGTGATATTCCAACTGTTCTTTTCCCAGGTATTCATTCCTGTTTACCGAGGCTAAGCACTCTACGGTGGTAAGCAAGGTTCCTCTGCCGTCTGTTTCGATGCTTCCGCCTTCCAACACAAAAGGCTGCATATTCAGCGGCATGACTTCTTCCGAAAAGACGCCTGCCTCGAACAGCCGGCGGGTAATCAGGTTGTCGCAATTGGCTGGGAACTTCATCCCCCAGCCGTTGAACACAAAATCGTAAACCGTTGGTATGCCATCTTCTATTACGGAGATTCCTCCATGGTCGCGCGCCCAAGTATCGTTGGTTTCTATTTCGCAAAAGATAATTTGTGAATAGTCTACATCGCCCAACTGAGTACGGACGGCTTGTTCGTCGGAACAAACGATTACTAATTTTTCCTGTTTGATAATCTCTCTGGCAATAGCCACATAGCAGGGTATCACCTCATCCAGTATGGAGAACCAGTCTGTACCTTCATGCGGCCAAGTGAGTTGTACAGCACTCTGCGGATGCCATTCGGGTGGAAATATGATTCTGTTATCCATTTTCTTTCTCGTTGTATTGAGTTGCAAAAGTAGTTCTTTTTCAATAAATATCTGTATAAATCCGCCTGCTCCGTGTATTCCGTGTGCCATAATAGCATCTCTTTGTGAAAAAATCATGAAATATATTTGCAACTTGTTAGACAATCTGTATATTTGCTGTCGAAATAATAGAAAAAGAGCATGAATACAGTTTTGGTAAATACATTTTGGTGGCGCCTCTTACTACTACATAAAGTCGCAAGGAACGCAGAGCCGTGTTTACAATCAAGATAATAAGGATATTTTTAAGAAGGCCTGCCGCAAGTGCGACAGGCCTTTTTTCTTTTACAGAAACGACAGTTTAATTAAAAGTGAAATATGGAATGAAAACGTATCAGGTAAATGAAAATGGTTATTATGGTGAATTCGGTGGGGCTTACATCCCTGAGATTCTTCACCGGTGCGTAGAAGATTTGAAAGATAATTATCTGAAAACGCTGGAAAGCGAGAGTTTCCAAAAGGAATATACACAGTTGCTCCGCGACTATGTAGGCCGCCCCTCCCCGCTTTATCTAACAAGAAGATTAAGCCTGAAATACGGTTGTAAGATCTATCTGAAAAGGGAAGACCTGAATCATACCGGAGCGCATAAGATAAATAATACTATCGGTCAGATTCTTTTAGCCCGAAGAATGGGGAAGACGAGGATCATCGCTGAAACAGGCGCTGGGCAACATGGCGTGGCAACCGCCACCGTCTGCGCGCTGATGGATATGGAATGTATCGTATATATGGGAAAAACGGATGTGGAACGTCAGCAACCGAATGTTCAGAAGATGCAAATGTTGGGAGCGACAGTTGTTCCGGTAACCTCCGGGAATATGACGCTGAAAGACGCCACCAACGAAGCGATACGCGACTGGTGTTGTCATCCCTCCGATACATTTTATATCATAGGCTCTACCGTTGGGCCGCATCCTTATCCCGACATGGTAGCTCGCCTGCAATCCGTCATCAGTGAAGAAATCAAAAAGCAATTGGTAGAACACGAAAGGCGCGATTATCCCGATTACCTGATAGCCTGCGTAGGCGGAGGAAGCAACGCCGCCGGTACGATTTATCACTATGTAGACGATGAAAGGGTGAATATCGTGCTGGCCGAAGCCGGAGGGAAAGGCATCCATTCCGGTATGAGCGCCGCCACTATACAACTCGGTAAAAAAGGCATTCTACATGGAGCTTGTACCTTAGTGATGCAAAGCGAAGACGGTCAGATAGAAGAGCCTTACTCTATATCGGCAGGATTAGATTACCCCGGAATCGGCCCCATACATGCGAACTTGTATGCTTCTAAAAGAGCAACCATCCTCGCTATCGACGATGATGAAGCCTTAGAGGCTGCCTTTGAGCTAACCCGACTGGAAGGTATCATCCCCGCTCTGGAAAGCGCCCATGCACTGGGAGCCCTCGACAAACTAACCTTCCGCCCCGAAGACATCGTAGTAGTAACCCTTTCGGGAAGAGGAGACAAAGATATGGACACGTATTTAAACACACATACTCATGACTTACAAGTATAAAACAAAAAGCAAAAAACTATTGGGCGATTTGCATACGCCGGTAAGTATCTACCTGAAGGTAAGAGATATCTACCCGGAGTCTGTATTGTTGGAAAGTTCAGACTTCCATAGCAATGAAAACAGTCATTCGTTCATTGCTCTCTGCCCTATCGCCGGTATAGGTGTCAACAACGGGGCATGTACCGCTACGTATCCCGGCGGAAGAGTGGAAACGACCCCTCTTTCATCTTTTCCTTCGGAAGATTTAAGAGTCTTCCTCTCTCATTTTGAGGTAGAAGGAACGCATAAGGACGTATGCGGTTTGTTCGGTTACACAGCATTCGACGCCGTCCGTTATTTCGAAAACATCCCTGTGATGGAAGTTCATCACAAAGAGAATGATGCACCGGATATCCTCTACATCTTGTATCGCTACGTGCTGGTGTTCGACCATTTTAACAATGAACTGACACTGGTAGAACTCTTGCAGGAGCACGAAAGCAGCCGGCTGCAAGAAATAGAAACAATCATTGAGAATCGTAACTTTGCTTCGTACAACTTCCAGCCTGTAGGAGAAGAAACCTCTTCTATAACAGACGAAGAATACAGAGCGATGGTACGCCAAGGTATCAAACATTGCTTGCGGGGAGATGTTTTCCAGATCGTTTTAAGCCGGAGGTTCGAACAAGCTTTCAAAGGCGACGACTTTAAAGTCTACCGCGCTCTGAGGAGTATCAACCCTTCGCCTTACCTGTTCTATTTCGACTTCGGAGGATTCCGCATCTTTGGCTCCTCGCCCGAAACGCACTGCAAGATAACAAACCGGCATGCCGCTATCGACCCCATCGCCGGAACAGCCTTCCGCTCAGGTAATACGATGTTGGACAAACAACGGACGGAAGCCCTCCTCACCGACCCCAAAGAGAACGCCGAGCATGTGATGCTGGTAGACCTTGCCCGCAATGACCTCAGCCGCAACGCCCATCATGTAAAAGTAGACTTCTATAAGGAAGTACAATATTACAGCCATGTGATTCATTTGGTATCCAGAGTAAGTGGCGATATCAACCCGGATAGTAGTCCTATCCGAACCTATATAGACACCTTCCCTGCCGGTACATTAAGCGGAGCACCCAAAGTACGCGCCATGCAGTTGATTACGGATATAGAGAAACATAATCGGGGAGCCTACGGTGGCTGTATCGGTTTTATAGGCTTGAACGGAGACTTAAACCAGGCCATCACTATCCGTAGCTTCGTAAGCCGGGGAAACGTACTCTACTACCAGGCCGGCGCCGGCATCGTGGCCCAAAGCAACGACGAACACGAGTTACAGGAAGTAAACAGCAAGTTGGGCGCCCTCAAGAAAGCCATTGACTTAGCCGAAAAACTTAAAAATTAATGTATAATGAACATACTACTATTCGACAACTACGATTCATTTACCTACAATCTGCTACATATCTTAAAGGAATTAGGGGCAGAAGTGGAGGTACACCGTAACGACCAGATAACACTCGAGGAAATCGAACGCTTTGACAAAATACTCCTTTCTCCCGGCCCCGGCATCCCCGAAGAGGCAGGTATCCTGCTGCCGTTGATCAAACGATATGCCCCGTTCAAAAGCATCCTGGGCGTTTGTCTGGGAGAACAAGCGATAGCAGAAGCTTTCGGTGGAAAATTAATCAACCTAACAGACGTCCACCACGGCGTATGCTCCGATATTCGTATAAAGAGAAAAGACCCCTTGTTTGAAGGGCTTACACCGGGATTCCGTGCCGGAAGATATCACTCTTGGATCGTATCGAAAGAGGATTTCCCTGATTGTTTAGAGATAACAGCAGAGGATATGGAAGGACAGGTAATGGCCATCCGCCACAAAACATACAACGTTCGCGGCATTCAGTTTCACCCCGAATCAATCCTGACACCCAAAGGAAAAGAAATCATTCAAAATTGGCTTAGTATATGAAACAAACATTATACAAATTATTTGAACATCAGTATTTAGGACGCGACGAAGCACGCCGGATACTACACAACATAGCTGGCGGAAAATATAACGACTCCCAAATAGCCGGACTGATCACCGTCTTCATGATGCGTAGTATTTCCGTAGAAGAACTGATCGGATTCAGAGAAGCCCTGCTGGAAATGCGTATCCCTGTAGACTTATCGGAATACAAACCCATAGACATTGTAGGGACGGGCGGCGACGGTAAAAATACCTTCAATATCAGTACGACAGCCTGTTTTGTTGTTGCCGGAGCTGGTTACAATGTAGTAAAACATGGAAACTACGGCGCCACCTCAATCAGTGGAGCCAGTAACGTAATGGAGCAACATGGCGTGAAGTTTACCAATCAAACGGATAAACTACGTGCGTCGATTGAGAAGTGCCACATCGCCTATCTGCATGCTCCCTTGTTTAATCCGGCGCTAAAAGCGGTTGCACCGGTACGCAAGGCATTGGGGGTACGAAGCTTCTTTAATATGTTAGGTCCATTGGTTAATCCGGTTATTCCCACCTATCAACTATTAGGTGTTTACAACCTGCCGTTACTTCGCCTCTATAGCTATACTTATCAGGAGAGTGGTACCCGTTTTGCCGTAGTACACAGTTTAGACGGCTATGATGAAATATCGCTAACTTCCGAATTTAAGGTAGTCATGCCTGAAATGGAAAAACTGTATACCCCCGAAGCATTAGGCTTCAACAGATGCAGCGAAGCAGAATTGGATGGCGGAGAAACGCCCGAACAAGCTGCCGGCATATTCGATAAGGTACTACGCAATGAGGCTACTTCCGCACAAAAAAACTGTGTTATAGCCAATGCCGCCTTCGCAATTCAGGTAATCTGCCCCGAAAAAGAAATAACCACCTGTATCGCCGAAGCAAAGGAATCATTAGAGAGCGGACAAGCATTAGAAAGATTTAACATGTTCCTTTCAATAAACAATTCGTTATGAAAGATATCCTCCACGAAATAATAAGTAACAAACGGGTTGAAGTAGACGAGCAAAAGCTTGCGGTAGATTTACGAACCTTGCTAACGATAGGAAACGATCCTTTGGAACGTAAAACTTTTTCGATGAAAACCGCTTTGGCTGATTCTGCCTCCGGAATAATCGCTGAGTTTAAACGTAAGTCGCCTTCCAAAGGATGGTTGTATCCTGATGCCATGATTGAAGATATTGTTCCTCTATATGAAAAGAATGGCGCTGCCGCCTGTTCGATATTAACGGATAAGGTTTTTTTCGGTGGTTCGTTAACTGATTTACAAGCAGCCCGCAGACTGGTAAATATCCCTTTGCTACGGAAAGATTTCATCATAGACGAATATCAGATTTATCAGGCCCGTATCATGGGAGCCGACGCTATCTTGTTAATAGCGGCAGCCCTAACGGAAGACGAATGTCTGTCTTTAGCAAAAATAGCCCATGAATTAAACCTTGAAGTCCTTTTGGAAATTCATTCGGAAACAGAATTATCTCATCTGAATCCTTACATCGACATGTTGGGAGTGAACAATCGTAACTTAGGAACCTTTCATACAGATGTGGAAAACTCCTTCCGGCTGATAGAAAAGATGAAGTCTGCCACAAAAGCAACAGGCTTATCCCCTCTGCTGATTTCAGAGAGCGGTATTTCCGACACAGAAATAGTAAAGGAATTAAGAAAAGCCGGATTCCGTGGATTCCTGATGGGTGAAACATTTATGAAAACAAAACAACCGGGTGAGAGCCTGCTCAATTTCATAGGAGGCTTGCGATGATTATAAAAGTATGCGGCATGCGACATCCCGATAATATCCGTCGGGCCGCTTCCATCGATATTAACTGGATAGGATTTATCTTTTATAAAAAGTCTCCCCGCTTCCTTTCTCTGGAAAGTAAGGAGATGGATGATCGATTACCATCTATCAACCATCAGCTGAAAAAAGTTGGTGTATTCGTTAATGCCTCTATCGACGAAATGATTGAAACAACCCTTCAATACAAACTTGATTATATACAGTTACATGGAAATGAATCGCCGGCTGTTTGTCATACCTTATATAAAAGAGGCTATTCCCTGATTAAAGCTTTTTCTATCGCCACAGAAAAAGATTTGATTCAAACGAAAGAATATGAAGATAAAGTGGAACACTTCCTTTTCGACACAAAATGTGAGGGATATGGAGGTTCCGGGAAACGTTTCGACTGGACTGTCTTATCCTCTTATACAGGAAAAACGCCCTTCCTGCTAAGCGGAGGCATTACGCCCGGCAGTATAGAAGACATCCGACAGTTTCAACATCCCCGTTTATATGGAATAGATTTAAATAGTGGATTTGAAATAGAACCCGGATTTAAAGATATAGATAAGATAAACGATTTTGTCAAAGAAATACGAACTATTAATCATTTAAAAAAATGAATCGCATAAACCAATTATTCCAAACAAAGAAAAGCGAAATAATTTCTGTCTATTTTACGGCAGGATATCCTCAGCTTACTGATACGGTCAATATTTTAAAAGCTTTACAGGAAAAGGGTATTGATTTGGTAGAAATAGGTATTCCATTTTCCGACCCAATGGCTGACGGCCCAGTCATACAGGAAGCATCAACAATTGCTTTACGAAACGGTATGTCGCTTCGCCTGTTATTCGAGCAATTAAAAGACATCAGGAAAGAAGTACAGATACCTCTTATATTTATGGGATACTTAAACCCTATTATGCAATATGGCTATGCTAACTTCTGTAAAAAATGTGCAGAGACAGGTATAGACGGCGTTATCATCCCCGACTTGCCTTTTGCCGATTATATATCTGATTATAAACCTATATCAGAACAATCCGGGCTTAAAACAATTATGCTGATCACACCGGAAACGTCGGAAGAACGCATCCGTTTGATTGATGAAAACACAGACGGATTTATCTATATGGTATCAAGTGCCGCCGTCACCGGAGCACAAAAAAGCTTCGACGAACAAAAGCAAGCGTACTTCCAACGGATCAATGCGATGAATCTTCGGAATCCTCGTCTGGTAGGCTTTGGCATTAGCAATAAAGAAACCTATAATGCCGCAACGACTCACGCATCGGGAGCTATTATCGGCAGTAAATTTATACAGTTGCTAAACAAAGAAGCTACTCCGGAAACAGCTATCGATAAGTTATTTGAAATCTTAGCTACTTAATATGTAATTTATTGACATACCTTGGTTTTCATTGTTTGAAGTCGAACCGGCGTTGCCGGTATCGACTGTCATCAATAATCCATTAGTCATTCAAATCTCTTCCAAACACAAATTTATCTCCTCAATATCAACGGCTCCAGTATCCCATATCTCCCCTTCATCCATGCCAAGCCACTCACGATATCCGTTTGCCTCTTTACTTTCCGGCATTGTTTCAAAAACTTCTTTTATATTTTCATATCCATATATACCGCCACAATCTTCCCAACCAAAAGCTTTTTGGATTACATAATGAAATCTGAGAAATGTAAAATCTGCCGGAATAGTAATCCTCCTCCATACAGGCGGCTTAGCTATATCTTTAATCTGAATTTTGAATTGAAACACCATACATATAATTTTTTCAAAAATACAACATTGCTTTGATATATAATCACTATTGACCGACTAAAATTCGATATGGAAAAGGGTTATTTGTATTGTATAAAATCCTTAGTCGATGGTTGTCGATTAATAAAAGGGTGTACCGTTTTCATCATTTCGATTAATCCTTTACTTCCGGACGTCGGCATCGAAGAACGACTCGAAACAATAGAAATTCGTAAAAAGATTAGTACTTCTTATACTTTTTCCTTAATTTTGCATCAAATGTATATATCTAACTAGTATAAATTAGGTATTTTATGATGATGAAGAGGTCTTGTGTAGGTATAGCTTTATTATTAGTATTCGCAAGTTTTTGCATGACGGCGCAAAATATATCTTTATTCTCTGAAATAAAGGTAGACGTTGTGTCCTTTGATACAATTCCCCAAATAGAATTTGATGAATCAAGCTTAGACAAGATAAATGATATTAAAAAACAATTTGAGAAGCAAAACAGTACGTATTCAAGACCTATGCGAACGAATACAAGCCTGTTGCGTTTTGTACAGGATGATAAACTTAAACTATCTGATGAAGCACTTTATTGGGCTAAATTAGTGAGAGATGCTTCTTCCGCCTTTGATGAGCGAATGACATTCAAAGATACAATCATTGTAGATCCTATATTTATGACACCTGTTTTTAGAGGTTATGTCTTACCTAATGACTTAACGTTCTATGATACGGAAATCTTCCAATCAAAAAATCCGTATAATTTTATATACAAACCGGATAGTTCCCTGTTTCAGAATTATTACAGAAAGAAAAAATTAAATGACGAGACAGCCTCATTTCTTGAGAAAAACTTTCTACAGTATTTTCGTTATTCGGAGAGAGACTTGCCCGGCGAGGTTCCGGTAGCTCGGTATATAAGGAAAGACCTGACTAAAGATATGCCCGTACTTGTGGGGACCGATGTAAGCTTTAATGACGTAGATGCACCGGTAAAATTTATTCCGGACAGGCGATACTGGACGTCCGGCTTCGAAAGCGCTCTTCAATTCTCTCAAAACTATGTTTCTGAAAATTGGCATAAAGGAGGGAGCAGCAACTTAAATATATACAGTAAAAACTATATGAAGTACAACTATAATAGGGATAAGATACAAATAACAAATGAAGGCGAAATAACCGCCAACATATATAATGCCCCTAAAGATACGCTTCGTAATTACAAAATCGGTAACGACATTGTGAGGCTACACAGTAATATAGGCTACAAAGCTTTTGAAAAATGGTTTTATACGTATGATATCGAATTTATCACCCAATTATTTACAAACCATGAAGAAAATACTAATACCATCTATTCGGCGTTCCTATCTCCTTTCTATATCAATATGGGTATCGGTATGAAATATGATTTATCCAAATCATTTACTCAACGGCATAAAAACCTGAAACTATCCGTCAACATCGCTCCCCTTGCCTATACTTATCAATATAGTGTTAAGAAAGGCCCCGAAATGAATCTGGCACGCCATAAATTTGAAGAAAAAAAGAATCCGGTTGAAGGAGAAAATAACTATAAACATGTGAGACATATCTTCGGCCCATCTGTACGTGCTGATATGACTATGACATTCAACAGGAATATATCGTGGCAATCCCGTTTTTATTTCAAGACCAACTTTGAAGAAAATCTGGTAGAATTTGAAAATACGCTGATATTGGCTATCACCCGTCATTTCTCTACTCGTCTATACCTCTATCCAAGATATGATGACAAAGAAGTAATAGTAGACGGTAAAAAACAAAGCTATTTTCAATTAAACCAACTATTAAGCTTCGGCTTTAATTATAAATGGTAAATTAAATCTATTTATTCTTTAAATATTATGGGGGAATGATGACATTATTTCCAAATAATACTTACTTTTGCCTCGGTTTTGCTATGTCGAGATTACAAACATGAAGAATACAATACATCATCGCGGAGTAATAGAGAAGATTGCCGATCATTCCATTTACGTTAAAATTGTACAGCAGTCAGCCTGTGCAGGATGTCACGCCAAATCGATGTGTATGGCTGCCGATAGCAAAGAAAAAATCGTCGAAATTCCCGATTCTTCCGGCCTGTATCATGTAGATGATGCGGTTCTCGTCTGTGGACAAAGTTCGATGGGAATGCAAGCCGTGTTACTTGCTTTTGTTCTCCCCCTGTTGCTTGTTGTTATCGCCATTATATTCGGAACATATAATAGATGGAGTGAGGGCATCAGTGCTTTAGCCGGGCTATTGATATTGCTTCCGTATTATGGCGTTTTGTATCTATTACGCGATAAACTAAAGAAAAGATTCATTTTCACATTAAAGAAAACGGAAAATTAATTCATAATTAGCATGATTTTAATCGCCATTGTTTCCCTGGGAGGAATCGGAATTACAGGTGCAGTACTTCTTTATGCTGCATCAAAGAAATTTGAAGTTTATGAAGACCCTCGTATCGCACAGGTTCAGGATGTTTTACCTGCCGCTAATTGCGGAGGATGCGGATATCCGGGTTGTTCGGGATTTGCTACTGCCTGCGTAAATGCAGATTCGTTAGACAACCTTTCCTGCCCGGTAGGCGGAGCGGAGGTAATGAACAAAGTGGCTACCATACTGGGTAAGGAAGCCGGCAAGGCAGACCCTATGGTTGCCGTGATACGTTGTAACGGCACATGTGAAGCCCGTCCGCACACCAATCAATACGACGGAGCTAAGAACTGTGCTATTGCAGCTTCTCTTTATGGAGGAGAAACCGGTTGCTCTTTCGGATGCTTCGGTTACGGCGATTGCGTTGCGTCTTGTCTGTTCGACGCCATTCACATCAACCCAGAAACCCTGTTACCGGAAGTGATTGATGATAAATGTACTGCTTGTGGCGCCTGCGTCAAGGCTTGTCCGAAAAGCATTATCGAACTACGTAAAAAAGGACCGAAATCACGGCGCATTTATGTAAGCTGCGCTAATCAGGATAAAGGAGGCGTCGCCCGTAAAGCGTGTAACCATGCGTGTATTGGTTGCAGCAAATGTGAAAAAGAATGTCAGTTCGAAGCCATCACTATTGCGAATAACCTGGCTTATATTGACCCTGCGAAATGCCGGTTGTGCCGCAAATGCGCTCCGGTATGTCCTACAAACGCCATTATCGAGACGAACTTTCCTCTCCGCAAGGAAAAAGTAACAGAAGATAGTACGAATAAACAAGAAACCAATTAATAATATAATCTGAAGTATGCTAAGGACATTTAGAATCGGAGGTATACATCCACCTGAAAGCAAACTGTCT
>JAISDJ010000236.1 GCA_031264865.1 Tannerellaceae bacterium
TGTTTTTTTTCGATCTTTATCATCGTAAAAAAAGTCTTCCCAATGATATAAAAAAGTCTTCCCAATGGTTTACCGAAGACATCGCGATGGTCTTCCAACGACATCGCAATGATCCGGTAAAGGCATCGCAATGATTTTTTTTTCGATTAAAACGCTTCTGTAAAGTAGAATTACAAACACAGGGTTTTGCAGGTGAGCCCACTTTTCCTGACGGATGAGCAGAAAGCGATAAAGCTGCTTTTTGACTCTGTCGATGATTTGGAGGGATGCAATCATTCTAATCTTATAAGGATTGTACAGAGAATTTATAAATGCACCGGCTTAGGAAGTTTTCACCGGGACGAAGTAGGGTGCTCGGGAAATTCGATTGATTCGGACTATTGGGGAAATGTTGCGTCTCCAGACAAAATGCTCCACGTGCAGGATAATTAATGCCTCTTTTTCCGTTCTTCCGTGCGCCCATATTGGTGTAAAATTGAATGCCCGGCTCATTCGTATAAACTTCCATAATAATTCCACTGGTAGTAGAAATAGCTTTAGCCGCCAACTTGTTGATATCTCCGTGGGAATTTAGTATCCAATTATGATCGTATCCCTTGCACTTTAGTAACTGATCATACGGTTCATCTATACGAGCACCTATGGGCGTAAGCTTTCGTAAATCCATGGGAGTCCCTTCTACCGATTCATAGACGCCTGTCGGAATAAATGTATCATCCAAAGGAGTAAAACTATCCGCATTTATCAGAATCAAATGCTCCAGAATATGCGAGTTGGGAACACCGGAAAGATTAAAATAGCTGTGATTCGTTACATTAATAACCGTAGGCTTATCTGTAATAGCTTCGTACCGGATATCTATTGCATTATCTTCTGTCAGGGCATATATAGTCTTGATATGTAGATTTCCGGGAAAACCGGATTCTCCATCCGGAGAGAGATACGATAATTCGAGTGTTTGATCGTCTACCTGAGCGGCATCCCACACTTGGGTATGAAATCCCTCCATTCCGCTATGCAGGCAATGACCGTTACCACCGGGCTGAAGTTTATATTCCATTCCCCGGATCGTAAAAGCGGCATTGGCTATCCGGTTTGCATATCGTCCTACCAAGGCGCCGAAAAATTGATACGGCGATAGATAATCCGTTATTGCAGATGAGCCTAAAACAACATCTGTCGGATTTCCGTTTTTGTCGGGGACCACCAGTGAGACAAGGCGTCCTCCATAATTTGTGATACATGCTTCTAAGCCGTTTTTGTTTTTCAAAACGTATAAGCCAACTGGTTTACCATCCACTTCCGCTTCAAAATCAGAAGGGATCAAACCGGATAATGTTTCATCTTTGGGAAAAATAATCCGATATTTCCCGCTAAGGTGCATGAATGAGAATAGTTGCAGGAGCCCATCATAATAGGCATCGAAATAGCCATCCTCATAGGGTTTGTTCTCTGCATTCCAAAGTTGACGGATAAATTCCAGACTCTTCGGATGTGAACAAGCTAAAGAGATAGCAGCCGAAGTTGCCACTAAGCCTAACGAATGGCGTAACGTTTTGTAGCCTCCGGCGCCAAGCGTATCTGCCACAGGTGTTCCATCAATATTATACTGGTCGACAAATGTATCGATTCCTTGTGCATGGAGAAAATTCTGAATGGAATGCCCGTAATTTTGTTGCCAATCCTTGTCGGTACAACTCCAGGAATAATCAAGAGCGATATTCATAGGTACTCTCCAGGAATCAAAACGAAATGCTTTGCCAATGATGCGGCCAACGTCGCGAGGTGTTCCATCGTATTCGCTTTGGTCGGGATTCAAACCGGTATGAGGATGGATCGCCTTATGCAAGTAATGCCGGCTGGCTGTAGCACATTCGCGCCAAAGTTCCGAACGTCCGTCATATGCCCATCTGGCCCAAACTTCATAAAAAGCAGGGATATGATAGGAAGGATCGGTATAAGTATTACCTCGTTCATCCGGAACAAAGTTAATGAGTTTATGCTCCATGTTGATGAAATTCGTGATCCCACCGGTATTCTCTTTCGACATGGCACAATCTAAAATATACTGTGCCTCCTTCAAATAGTTGATTCCCGTATCATTCCCCCATTGATTGGAGGCGAAGAGGAGCGCCGTTACAAAATAAAGTTCACCGTCGGAGGCTGGCCCTTGGGCATTCCATGTTCCATCCGTTTGGCAACTCCAGGCAAAATATCCTTCAAGCGGGCCTTCCCTGTGCTGCATGTACTTTACACTCCATCTCCATAAACGGTCGAATAGGTCTTTTCTATCGAACTGTACTGCTATCATCAAGCCATATGACATGCCTTCTGTCCGGACATCTTTGTTCTTGAGGTCGGAAATGTATGCGAGAGAATCGCCTGCTTCATAATAAACTTTATCAGGCCCTTCAAAAATATTGTAAAAGAGCCTGCTTAACTTGGCATCAATTTCTTCCCGGGCATATCCGGCTTCTGCAAATAAATTACGATATTCCCTTGTTTGAAAAGCCCCCTTTCCCCAAGGCTTCAACTCTTTCTCCGGCACCTGTCCACAAGAAAGTAAACATACGAATAGTACGAACTGAACACACAATAGATACACGATTTTCATAATCTGAAAATAATTATGTTTTTAAATATTATAATACCGTCTCAAATATCTCTGCCTATCTCCCCTCTATCGTTTTTATTATACCGCCGGAATCATACTCTAATTCTGTTACTTTTAAGCTCCTGAGCCAGGTCTTTCCTCCCGACGGGACACAGTCATGATAAAAGAGATACCATTTATTTTTAAATTCAACAATTGCATGATGCGTTGTCCATCCCACAACAGGCGTCAATATGATTCCTTTGTAGGTAAACGGCCCGTAAGGATTATCGCCGATGGCATGACATAAAAAATGTGTATCTCCCGTTGAATAAGAAAAATAGTACTTCCCATTATATTTATGCACCCATGAAGCTTCGAAGAAACGTCGTTTCACATCTCCTGCCGTAAGCGGCTTTCCATTTTCATCCAGGATAACCACATCGTGAGGTTCTTCATCAAATCCTTTCATATCATCACTCAAACGTACGACACGCGGACAAAGAGCCGGTTCGTCATCAGCAGGGAAACAAGCGCATTTCAACACCTTGTTGTCCCGATAGCACTGTAACTGCCCTCCCCAAAGTCCTCCGAAATACATATAATAATTACCATCCCCATCGTCAAGTATTGCCGGATCAATACTATAACTGCCACGAATAGGATTTATCTCCGGAATGAAAGGGCCGGTAGGTTTATCACTGATCGCTACTCCGATACGGAAAATATCCGTTTTGTCTTTTAGAGGAAAATACATATAGTATTTATTGTTTTTAAACGCCACATCACAATCCCAAAGCTGGCGACCTGCCCATGGAATGTCTTTCACATCCAGTACAACCCCATGATCCGTAACTTCTCCTTCTATCTCTTCCATTGAGAAGGCATGGTAATCCTTCATGTCAAAGTGATCGCCATCATCATTTTCAGGGATATGACTTTCCCTATCATGCGAAGGGTAAATATATAACTTTCCGTTGAATATATGAACGGAAGGGTCTGCCATATAATCGTTCGGGATTAAATATCTTGCTGTTTTCATTTATATTTTTTTGATGTATTACTTATTCAATAACTTGTTCTCTTCTTTCGTTCAGTTCCAATTGTATTTTCTGATTATACTTTTTCGTTATGGGATAGAAGCACAGCGCTACTACACCTATAAGATACAAACCTGCCGGAAGTAAACTTGACGTAAGCCGGAGGCCTGTCAGCGCCAAATCGGTTTGTATGCTGTTAGGAACATAACCAAACGATTGGATAATTCCGCCCAGTAAGGCTCCTCCCACACCCAGTCCTGCCTTAAGTGCAAATACAATACCGGCAAAAACCATTCCTGTTGCACGACGCCGATTTTTCCATTCCGAATAATCCGCCACATCTCCCATCATAGCCCATAATAGTGGAATAGTAGGGGCATACGCCAGATTCCTTGCTATATTAAGCAGAAAAACGACACTTACATTTGTTGACGGCACAACGTAAAACAACGCAGTAATCAGAGCCGTAAGTGAAAGACAAACTATAAACACACTTTTCTTCCCGAATATTCCGGCAAGAAAACGGGAAAGCAAGATGACTCCCAGCAACGTTATCAATTGTCCTACCATGTTAAACAGACTAAAACCTACAGCATATACATTACTCAAATCAGGCATTGCAATTAGTCCGAACGCGTGCAGAAGCGAAGGAAATGTGCCGACAACTATTCCATCAGTGGAAACCAGCCCGACTTTTCCTAAAAAGTTAAACAAAGCTGTTTTATCCACCACATTGTCAAAATAATATGACATACTGCTACTCCACATTGATAGTGTGATAAACAGGAAAAATGTAAGTACAAACATGGCTATCCACGGCTTGCAAAAGATAACATCCCTGATGTCTTGCCGGATGGACGTCTTCTGTCCTTGGGGCGGTGTGATACGTTCCTTCGTAGAAAAGAATGTTATCACCATAAGTACAATCCCTACAACAGCAAATAAAGCAATGGTCGTTACCCATCCTTTTGCAGAGGTAGAACTACCCCCAAAACGAGTAACAAGGGGCAGGGTAAGCCCTTGCACTACAAATGTTGCTATTGTCGCTGTAATAAAACGTATTGTAGAGATGCTGGTTCGTTCTTTTATATCATTCGTCATTACTCCTCCCAACGAAGAATAGGGCGTATTGTTAAACGAATAGATAGTCATCAATAAAGTATAGGTGACACCGGCATAGATAATTTTCCCCCTCTCACTTATATCCGGCGTTGTAAAAGCTAAAACAAAAAAGATAGCAAAAGGTAACGCCGTCCATAACAGCCAAGGACGATATTTGCCCCATCGACTGTTTGTGCGGTCGGAAAGTATACCAACAACAGGATCAACAAAAGCATCGAAAAACCGGGCGAAAAGGAGTATAAATCCGGCAATGCTTGCTTTAATACCAAAAACTTCCGTATAAAAAAATAGCTGGAACATCATCATCATCTGAAAGATGAGATTAGCCGAAGCATCACCCAAGCTATACCCTACTTTCTCTTTTAATGATATTCTTTGTGATAATATGTTCATCTGTCTTTATTTTATAAATGAATTCATTATTTAAAAGAATCAACCCAAAAAATAATATTTTCAGGGCTGATCTTTTAAAAGTGCTGTTCTATAAAAAACTATTTGTGAAAAACAAACTGTTTATTCCTGATAGCCTCCGCCTATTACCTTTGGAATCGTTCTTCCCCGTTCTTTACTCCTATCCGCCTTCTCCCGGTAATTGAAATCAACAAGATCAATCATCTTTAGCGTTTCCAGATCGGTTGTCGGACGTTCCAAACCGTATGGAATAGGCCTTTTAGCAAAAGTCTGGAAATATAGCACACAAGCGTCTCTCCACCAGATAGCATCACTTACCTGAATCCGTAACCGAGATTGTACGTGGGCAAACCGCTCCGGGTCTATATATTGCTCTATTCTATCCCATGTTTTCTGAAAATCGCGTACCTCCTGCAAGCCATTGTCGTAGCGGTAGCAGAGTTCATCCCATAGCGTGTGTCCGCTCCTCATCTTATGCGTCCAGGGTACGTGATGAAACCAAAGCAGAAAGCGTTCGTCGCACGTTTCAAGATTTGAATAAGCAGCGTGTAATACCGGTGAATATTGAGCTACAGCATCACTTCCGGTTTTTGTCCGGTCGTATCCAAGTCCTACGGCATTGGCCTGATGATAGTATTTGGGTAGCCAATCAGGTCGCGCAAAGGATACTTCCACCCAAGGTTCCGGCCCATAATGATGCCCGAATGCAAATAGGTGATGCAAGCCGAGCGGCATCATAAAATCGACTTCTGCTTCGCGCGACCTCATCATCATATTTGTAACAGGAATCACAAATGCTTCGTCGTTTGAAAATGTCTGTCGGGCCCATTCTTCTGCAATCGTTTCTGCCGACAACTGATGATTCCATGCCAAACGACCGAAGGCATACCAATTGGATTGCGAAAAATGATGCCCACACCAATTGGAAACATCCCGCCTTACATTTGCCACTCCTGAGATGGCTGTAAGTTTATGTTTGTAAAGCGATCCGTCTGTTGTTTTTGCCACTGTGCTTCCCGGTCCTTCCGCATAGGTATCGGTATCCAGGCATTCTTCAAATAATGTACCCAGATAAGCCAGGTGATTGGCATAGCCAAAATACTCCTGTACGATTTCAAATTCTATCATTACAGGCGTTTTCTTCATGGCGCCGAAAAGTGGGCTGATTGGCTCGCGTGGTTGAAAATCAACAGGGCCATTCTTTACTTGTACGATCACGTTCGGCCTGAATTTTCCATCATTCGGTTGAAATTCAAGGTAAGCCTGTTTGGCCCGGTCGGTTTCATTCGGGTCGTACACAAAAGCACGCCACATGATTATACCGTTATGCGGAGCCAGGGCATCCGCCATCATATTAGCGCCATCTAAGTGTGTACGTCCGTAGTCTCTGGGGCCTGAAGTCCCTTCCGAATTGGCTTTCATAAGGAAACCGCCGAAATCAGGTACATATCTATACACCTCATCTACTTTATTCTTCCACCACTTTTGGACATTTTTATCTAAAGGATCACCTGTATTTAACTCACCTAAACGGACAGGTGAAGAAAAATCGACTGATAAATAAACCCGTATATTGTATGGGCGTAAAGCGTCTGCAATCGCTTTTACTTTCTCAAGCCACCGGGTTGTAAGTACGGCAGGAGAGGCATTTACATTGTTCAGTACGGTAGAGTTAATACCAATTGCTGCATTAGCACGAGCATATTGTATGTAAAAATCAGGAATATCAGGTAATACTTCCGGTTGCCATAATGAACCTCTGAATACACTTCCGGCATTATCTTCCATGCCAAAACTATCCCAATGGTTCAAAATACGGATATCATAAGAAGGCTTTTCACTCACGTTCAATGTAGCCGGAACTGCATTCGTTTCCTGTAATCTTAGTAGATGATAGGCCCCATAAAGCAATCCGGCTTCCGTTAAAGCAGATATCGTAAATCCATTGGATTTATCACCTGTGATGGTAAAGCCCTCTTTTCCTAAAGCAGCAACGTTTCGTGCATTTGTAATATCCAACTGAATTGCGGCACCTTTCCATTGAGTTCGCAATTCTTTCATAGCAATATCAATGCTTGCTCCTTGCTTATTGGCAGTAACTTGTGCATTTGCATCTGCTTTTGCACGTAACCAAAGGAGATATCCATCTTCAGCATAAAGCATTGAACTTCCTATTAACAAAAGGGAAAATATGAGAAAAAATTTCAGCTTATTCATAAAAAAACAATTTTGATACATTAATAATATTGATTATCATTTCACTAATAACCCGGGTTTTGATAATCTGATTTATTCTCTCCGGTCATCGACTCTATTTGACGAATAGGGATAGGACGAACCAAATGATGCTCGTCTAACCTGTTGTTTAGCCTCACATTTTCATTGTGTTTTCGGGCTCTTTCTATAAGTTTACCTGCAATTTTCAGATCGATCCACCTCCACTGTTCACCGCAAAGCTCTCGTGAGTATTCATCAAGAATGAAATCAAGTATTTCATTTTCACTATTCCCCAAAGCTGCATCCAATACTGCATCCATAGCAACAATGGCTTTGCCCCTGTCGAGCTCTCTGGCGCCATAAGTAGCCCTGTCTCGAAGCGGTTTAAGGTATTTCCTTACTTCCGGCGCTCCTTTTCCCGAGCATAATGCCGCCTGGGCTGCCAGAAGATAAGTCTCCGACAATTTAGTGACAATAAACGGACGTAAAGAGGAATAGTTCACAAAAGGACGCTTGGTATCGTCATACTTCTTCAGCGCCGGCCACCATCCTGATGAGTAATTACCTGTATATTCCCAGATTCCGGACCCCGGAGACGTTTCCATCTTAGATTCATATACACAATCGCTTGGGGCGAATATTCGATAAGGTACTTCATCCTTTTTTATCACCGGAACTTCTTCGAAGGATATGTAAAAAGCCGTATCGCCTACATTTAAAGAAACGAGCATGCTGTCATTCAGGTTACTGTATTTTGCAACTCTACCACTGACCGGGGTATTACAATACCATACTGTGCGGAAAGAATTGTAAAAGCGACTGTCGTTCTCTTTATCTGCAAAGGCCTCATAAATCAACCAATCTGTTGGCACAAACCTTCCCCACGGACGTTGATACTCAATAGAACGTGCTACCGGTAACAATGTCACCAGAGGTGGAGCTAATACATCTTCCTGTAAATAAGCGCCATCTGTTTTATCCAGTCTCGGTCTGAGTGTACGGTTTTCATACATAGGTGTAAAGAAGAAACATGCCCGGTTTTCTTTTGTTTCATTTTCACCTCCCGTTGATCCGCCTTGGGCAGTTCCGCCTTCGTTATAAGTAAGGTTTGTGGTATGCTCAACCGTGAAAAGTATCTCTGAGTTATGTTCATTTCCCTCTGCATTGACCTGAGCATAGTTTTCCAGTAAAGCAGCTCCATATAATGCCTGATCGTCTATCAGTTCCCTTGCTTTATTATAGGCATTGTCATAATCTGATTCTAACCCGGCTGTTTTATCTCCAGCCCTGGCAAGATACGATTTTGCCAGGAAATGCTTAGCAACCGCTTTTCCAACTCTCCCTGCGAGAGGATTATTCGGCAAGAGGATTTCAGCATCTTGCAGGTCTTGAATGATCGCAGCAAAGACTTCTGCCGTCGAGTTGCGTATAGATTCCGTGGAGGGATTGGTATCATTGTGTTTTAATTCACCTGTACCTAAGTCCAGTGGCACCTTGCCATAGGTTTCTACCAGCAGAAAGTAATAGAATGCGCGTAAAAATTTTGCCTCGCCGATTGCCGTATTCAGTTCTTCCCCTGATAATCCACTACTCTCCGCTCTTTCAATTACTCCACTGCAAGTGTTGATGTAATTAAAGCAAAGGCTCCATGGGATAATTATATATCGATTGTCCGGGTTTAGATTATTTCCATAAGCATCGAAAGCATCAATAGATGTATTCGCACTTCTGACCAGACCGGTTCCTCTGAATTCATCGGTTCCAATAACCGTCATCGGCATAGTACCCTCACGGCAGAATTGGGTTCTCAACCCTGAATAGACAGAGACTACAGCAGCCTTAATCCCTTCCGGAGACTCAAAATACTGTGGCGTCAATGAAGAACGTGGTTGTTCTTTCAGATAATCCTCACATGCCGTAACTGATAACAACAGTATACAAATCAAAATATAAACTTTATATATTTGTTTCATATCAAGATAGCGTTACTTAAAATTTAACATTTAATCCGAAAATAAAAGAGCGGGACGGAGGTACTGTCGGCCCAATCGTCAACTGGCGGTCTTGCGCCATGGCAAAACTATATCCACTGACTCTGGCTTGTGAGCCATATCCTGTTGGTTCCGGGTCAAGCCCTCCATATTTATTCACATACGATGAAAACAGAATACATGCATTGTCTACTGTAAAATAAGCCCGTAATCCTTCGACACCTAATGATTTAAACCAATTTTTCGGGAAATCATATCCCAAAGTGATCGTCCTTATCCTGAAATAGGAGGCATCGAAATATCCTAAAGAAGATGGGTAAGGAGGGTAATCGCCATTTCCTCTTACTCCCGGAAAATCATTACTGGGGTTCGTTTCAGTCCAATAATTTACCTTAATTCCGTTTCTTCTCCCATTCATTTGGTTTACATAGCTTTGTCCCTGATGTATCGAACTAACCAGCATTCCGCCCACTTTTCCATATGATACGAGTGTCAGATCGAAATTTTTGAAATACAAATGATTTGTCCATCCAAATTCAAAATCAGGTTCAAAGGAACCTATTACTTGTTTG
The DNA here is from genome assembly GCA_031264865.1 of Tannerellaceae bacterium. GTDB lineage: Bacteria > Bacteroidota > Bacteroidia > Bacteroidales > Tannerellaceae > DFXE01. The sequence goes on from JAISDJ010000236.1 coordinate 9,947, forward strand.
TCCAATTCAGAAAGAACACCATCGTTATTTACATCTTCGATGTGTTGCCGTCCAGGACGTGCACCATACACTGCCGCTTCTTCCTCTTCACCAAGCTGCCAGATACCTATTTGTTTGTAATCATAGATTACGTCTACCGGATATCCAACAAACCAACCACTGTTTTCAATTTTATCAACCCCGGCATTTAATGCTTTGATTTTACTCCTGTTCAATGAAAAATTCAAATCCATATCCCATGTAAATCCTTTGGCATTTTGCAAGTTAACCGTATGTAACGTGATTTCCACCCCTTTATTTTCCGTCTTTCCTACATTGGTAAGGAAAGGAGATAATATACCGGTTGAATAAGGCAATACCTGATTTAATAACAAATCATACGTATGTTGCAGGTATAAATCGACCGACCCACTTATACGTCCATTGAAAAGTCCGAAATCCACACCTAAACTATAAGCATCCGTATACTCCCACCCCAACTCTTTGTTTCCTACATTCATTGTGTAATAACCATTCACATACGTATTATCAAAATTGTAGTAGTTGGGTGTTAATATAGCTATGGTAGAATAAGGGGCTATTGCTTCATTAGAAGTTTCGCCATATCCTCCTCTGATTTTCAAATTATCCAACCAGTCGATATCAGCCATAAAATCTTCCATTCCTACATTCCATCCTGCCGAGGCCGCCTTATAAAAATGCCATTGATAGCCGGGCGCTAATACAGACGAGCCGTCGAACCGTCCGGTTAACGATAATAAATACTTATCATTGTAGGCATAATTTGCACGCAACATATAAGAAACCATGCGACGGCTGGAATAACTCTGCCTTCTCGAATCTATCTCCACAGGAGTATTTGAAAGGCCCAGATTATAATAATACACGTAATCTGTCACCATATCTTTAGCTGTTGCCCAAGTATTAAATGACGTATTCTCCTGTAAACCGAATAATCCGGTAAACCCAAAGCGGTGTTTATTGTTAAAAACTTTATCATAATACAATAAATTATCAACCATATAACCGTATCCTGTTTTGTTATTTATGTTGGCTTCCGAGAGTCCGCCGTTTTTCATAGGTGTATTCGAATTATAATAACTACCATAATTATCATGATAGAAATTAAAGCCGGCATTCAACCTATATCTAAGCCCATCCCAAATATTCACTTCGGCATAAAATGTATTAAAAGAGTTAAAACGCCGACGTTGCTCTTTCCACAAGTTTTCATCTTTAATCAATAAGGGATTGCGCATTTCATCGGAATTATACATAAATCTCGGAGCGACATTGATAGTACCATCTTTATTATACGGATTTGTAAAGGGGGTAAGCGTTAATATACTATACATAATATCAGCGCTTTCTCCATTTGTGACACCATACGTATTCAACGTATTTATTCCAATTTTAAACCGGTTGTTTATTTTTTGATCAATTGTACCCCGAAAAGAAAATCGTTGGAATAAAGGGCCCGGCACTATCGACGATTCATTATAATATCCTCCGCCAAAAGAGACTTGGGTATATTCGCCTCCGGAAATCACACTTACATCATGGCTGTTTCTATGAGAAGTCTGGTACATTAAATCTTGCCAGTCGGTAGATTGCCCGGCGTCATACATTTCTTGTTCATCAGCAAATAAATTACCACTATTATATTGAGATTCCCTTCTGAGTTCCAAAAACTCTTCAGGGTTATATAATGTATATTTTTTTGCGGGCATCCCAAATCCAAAATAGCCATTATAGGTTATATTCGGCTTTTTCGTTTCTATGCCTCTGTATGTTGTGATTATAATTACCCCATTGGCTCCTCTGGCCCCATAAATAGCCGTAGAAGAAGCATCCTTCAGAATTTCCAGTGATTTGATATTTTCAGGATCAACATCATTGATAGAACCTTCAAACGGCATACCGTCGATAATGAGTAAAGGATCATTACTTGCCGTCAACGAACGGGTACCACGGATACGAAGTTGTGGCGTTTGCCCCGGTCGCGTAGACGTTTGTTGTACCTGCACTCCGGCGATACGGCCTTGTATAGACTGGGAAATATTTGCAGCAGGAATTTCCCGAATGGTCTTTTCGCCTACGGAAGAAATAGCCCCTGTTACATCTATTTTCTTTTGCGTACCATATCCTACAACTACTACCTCTTCCAATCCGAGTGTATTTTCCGAAAGAGTAATTGTATAATCATTCTGGTTGCCTACTTTGACTTCCTGTGTATTATAGCCGATATACGAAACAACAAGAGTCGCATTTGGAGCTACCTCCAAACTGAATTTACCTTCAATATCCGTAACCGTACCATTTGCTAATCCTTTTTCAAGGATATTGGCTCCGATTATTTCATCGCCTCGGTTATCAATCACTCTACCGGTAACTATTTTCTTGGTTTGTTGAAGGATTGAAAGTGGTACAACACTTGGTTTTTTAGTGTTGCTTTTCGTCCGGTCCAAATAAACAACTACTTGTTTCCCTAAAATTTCATAAGAAAGTTGTGTCTCCGAAAATATTTTATCAAGTACATAATCAACCTTCTCATCTTTTACATTTATATCAACTTTTTTATTCGTTTCACTATCAATATTATCCATCCAAACAAACACATAGTCGCTTTGTCTCTCGATTTCGCCAATCAATTGCTTTATTGATGTATCCGAGAGCTGAAAAGAGACTTTCGCTTCCTGAGAGAGAATGTCATTAGCTGATACAATACATGTTCCAAATATAAGCAATAGTAGGGTTGCTTTCATTCTTCTGATAATGTGAATATCATTTTGAGATATTTTTCTTGCCTCAAATAATTGATGGCGTTCCATAATTTTATAAATTTGCACGATTAGTAACTACGTTAATAGATTTTTTTATTAATGTGGATTCAATCGGGCGATATTGCAGTTATCGTCCGATTTTTTTTTCGATCATATATGCTCCATAGGCTTATTGTTTTTTAAAGGTTAATAATAGGGTTAATAATCTTGTTATTTTAATACTGGATATAAATCGTCTTCTCTTGTCGTGTATATTTAGTAGAAGAAAGCAATGATACGGTTTTCATCACATCATCCAAGTCGTCCGACAAATATATTTTTCCCGTACATGTTTTTGTCGTAAGATTCACATCACTGTTAATTTTGAACGACAGGTTGTAATATCGTTCCATCCATTGCAACACTATGTTTATCGGTGTATGATCCAATAAAACATATCCGTCTTTCCAACTCACATATTGGGTTACATCAACGGTTTTTCTATCCCATTGGTTATTCAAGTAAGTTAACATTTCATTAGGTGCAAGAAAGGCTTCCTCTTTCGATTGAGTTTTCACACTTACACTCCCCTCTACCAATACTACCGATTGCACACCATTATCATGATAGGCCGAGATATTGAATTTGGTTCCGTGTACCTTAACACGAAAATCGGATGTATTGACATAGAATGGCTTCTTTGAATCGGGCATTACTTCAATATACATCTCGCCAATCAGATTTATGCTCCGCATGTCATTGGTGAAAACGGAAGGAAATTCCAGTACGGAACCGGAGTTTACCCAAACTTTCGTTCCATCGGAAAGTTCGAGTTGCGATCGTTTGCCGTATGGAACTACTAATTTATTCATCGCCGTTTTCCCACCTTCAAGAACGGTTGATTTTGTACCTTCCGATTCTTTTACAGTAGTTTTCCCGCTTTTGTCTACCTGTACATGTATATCGTTGGAGAAAGAAGTAGAAGTAGAATCCGTTATCAGGCAAATGTCTTCTTCATCCAGATTTTCGCCAACAATGATATTCTGCGCTAAAAAGGTTGTGTCCGGTTGAAACTGATTATAAAATAGCGAAAAGACTAAAATACAGGCTACGCAAGCAGCCGTAGCGTAGGCAATAAACCGGTATATCCGGCGTTTCTTTGTTTGGGCGACAGATGTTTGTATACAATTTCTCAACCTTGCATATTCCAAATCGGTTAATGCTTCTTTATTAATCTGTATTTTTGAGAATTGACGGATCGCCTCTTCCATATCCGCACTCAAAGAAGGATTGTTTTTTAGAAATGTCTGCCAATAACCTTCCAACTCTTTATCATCCGTCAATCGCCAGAGAATAAACTTTTCATCCTGAAAAAAATCCTTTCCTTTTATATCCATTCCTTTTATTATTTATATCACGTAAAAATATTGTTTCATACTTATAGACGATCGTTTTCTTTTTTTATACCCTGCTTTTCCGGATTACTTTTAGTTTTATATTATTGTAATGCAGGAAGAAGATAGTTCCATACGAGGTCTAATTCCCCATACATATCATGGCTGTTGGAGGTTGTAACAATAACAGTTTCTTTCTCCGGAAGAATCAGGATAAACTGACCGAGATTACCATCCGCACGATACGAATTATACCGGCTACGCCACATCTGATAACCATAACCTTGCAAACAATCTACTTCTTTTGTTTCGGGTGTTATCTGTTCAGGCCGTCTTCCGGCAGGTAAAGAAGCTATATGCGAAGCCGTCGCTTCGTCGAACCATTCAGTCGGAAGCAGTTGCTTCCCATTCCATTTTCCTTTTTGCAAGAAGAACAATCCCATTTTAGCCAGGTCCTCCGTTTTTAGAAATAATCCCCATCCGCCGGTATTAATACCTTGCGGGCTTTCTTCCCAAGCCGCGTCGTTTATGGCCAGCGGGGTAAAAAGCCGGGGTGTAAGATAGTCAATTAGTTTCTCGCCTGTCACTTTCTGTATAATAGCAGAGAGCATATAGCTACCCATACTGTTATATACGAAAAAGACGCCCGGCTCATGTTCAAAAGGAGTGGCAAGAAAACCTTCTACCCAATCCATACCCGGTGTACTGCGGATGGCATTAGGTGCTCTGTCATGCCCGCACGACATCGTAAGCAGATGTCTTATCTCTAAAGCATTCAGGTTATCACTTATTTCCGCAGGAAGCTTATCAGGAAAGAAGGAAATGACTTTTTCCGTTAGTTTCAGCCGTCCTTCGGCGACAGCAAAACCAATAGCCGTAGCTGTAAACGTTTTACTTACCGAATGGAGGACATGAGGTTTATCGGGAGCATTATCGCCAAACCATTGTTCGTAAACAACTTTACCGTGGCGAACAATCATCAGGCTATGCAAATCCTGCTCTGCTTCACGAATCGTTTTCAAGAAATCTTTTATGCCCTGTTCATCTACTTTTC
>JAISDJ010000317.1 GCA_031264865.1 Tannerellaceae bacterium
TTTCCATTTGCGACTGATGTTTCAGGATTGAATTCCTTTTCTTGCGGAGTTCTTCCGGAGAAATAGGAACAGCCATTTCGATGTGGTCTATTTCCCACTCGGCCCATGCTCCGCGATACATCCAGAAACGGCATTCCTTAAGCCATTCCGCGCCTTCGTTCTTCAATTCGTCCACAGCGGCAAGTATTGCGTCCAGGCACACCTTGTGAGTTCCATGAGGATCGGCAAGGTCACCGGCAACAAATACCTGATCCGGTTTTACCGACTCAAGATATTTTTTTACGATAAGTACATCAGTTTCCGATATAGGGTTTTTCTTTACACGGCCGGTTTCGTAGAACGGAAGGTCGAGGAATGCAATATTTTTGTCTTCCACACCTACATATCTGCAAGCCGTTGTTGCTTCCTGACGGCGGATATGGCCTTTAAGGAATAGGATATCCGGAGTATCTACATCTCCGTCTTTTTTATCGTGCATCAGATATTTCAGAATCTCTGCATATTTTTTCTTCAGGGCTTCATTGCCTGCATCGTATTTTTTTCTGACATCTTCCAACAGCGAAACGTAACGTATCACCTCTTCGTCTCCCACAGCAATATTTCCGGAAGTCTGGTATGCGACATGTACATGGTGCTTTTGATCAACAAGGCGTTTGAACGTGCCTCCCATAGAAATAACATCATCATCGGGATGCGGGCTGAATACGATTATCTCTTTAGGATACGGTTTTGCCCTTTCGGGGCGGTTGGTATCGTCTGCATTCGGTTTTCCTCCGGGCCATCCGGTTATCGTATGTTGAAGATCGTTGAAAATCTTGATGTTGACATTGTATGCCGAGCCATATAGAGCCAAAAGTTCTTCGAGCCCGTTGTCCTGATAGTCTTTGTTTGTTAATTTAAGGATGGGTTTGTTTACTTTAAAACATAACCATACAATGGCTCTGCGGGTGAGCTTGCTTGTCCAATCGCAGTTCGTTACCAACCATGGGCGGTTGATACGCGTCAATTCGAAAGCGGCATTCAGGTCGATAACGATATTCGCATTTGGATGAGCCTGCAAGCAAGAGGCAGGGACAGCATCCGAAATAACTCCTTCTACAACGTCCTTTACGCTCCTGGCCTTATCTTCGCCCCATGCGATCAATGTTATTTCTTTGGCCTTCATTATAGTTGCAATCCCCATAGTAACAGCGCTGGGAGGAACCATATCCAATGTGCTGAATGTATTGACGGCTTCTTTTCTGGATTGTTGATCGAGCAAGATCAGACGGGTATGGGACGATGTGCTTGATCCTGCGATATTGATGCCGATATTTCCTGCACGCCCTAATCCTAATAATAAATAATCAATACCTCCTACTTCTGTTATTTTTTGCTCGTAAGCTTTACAGTAATTCAGAATTTCTTCTTTCGGCACAGACCCGTCCGGTGAATATACGTTTTTAGGATCGATATCCACATGATTGATAAAGCTTTCTTTTAATAAACGCAGGTTACTGTCCGATTGAGGAACAAGAGGGTAGAATTCATAAATGTTGAATACAATAACATTATTAAAACTTAAACCCTCTTTATGTAAGCGTATAAGCTCTTCATAGATTGTCAAAGGGGAGTGTCCTCCCGGCAGTGCCAATACAAATGATTCTCCTTTACTTTGTTTCTCTTTTATTCTGTCGGCAATTTCTCTTGCAATGTGCAAAGAGGCTTCTACGGACGATTCGTAAATCTGTGTAGGAACCTTTTCATAACGGGTCAATGCTGACAGTTCAAATTCATTTTCGGGACGATAATATCGTTGAGATACCCTGTCCAAAACAATTTGTGAACTTAAATTTAATCTCATGTTAAATTATTTAAATTATTGTATTACTATATTAAAATATTTTCCCCTAAGTTTAGAAACTGTTTGAATTTTATAGAAGTTTTTTTTCAAATCCCATAATAATATTTTTCGATAAAATTCAAACAGTTTCTAAGTTTAATCTCAAACAACCAGAGCCGCTGCACCCAGCAGGTTGATGTTTTCTTTTCCCGAAAGAAGTATATTTACTTTCTCATTGGCATTTTTGAAAGGAAATACTGAAACACATTCATGCATCTTTGTTGCAAAAAATTTATATCCGTTTATGATGTCTCCTCCCAAAATAATAGCTTGCGGGTCATACGTGAACAAAACGGTTTTTATCAGGTTTCCGATATGCGACCCTAATTCATTCCATAAAGCTAATGCTTTAGCGTCGCCTTGCCGAGCCGACTCATAGGCTTTTTCGGCAGTTGTATTATTTCTTACAAAGAATTTTTGTCCGCAATAACCTTCATAATCGGAGTCGAGATAAGGTAAACTGCCTATTTCTCCTGCTCCTGCATTGTTCCCGCTGTATAGCTCGTTGTTAATGATTATTCCTGCACCTACGCCTATACTGAGGATGATGCATACAATGTCGCGGTAAATAGTGCCTTCTCCATAATAGCGTTCGCCGAAAGCGAAGCAGTTGGAGTCATTATTTATAAATACGGGTACATTAAATTCTTTTTCAAGTATTTGCCTGAGCGGAACATCTTTCCACGGTATATTAATAGTATTTTTAATGATCCCTTTATCCGATTGAATAATGCCGGATACACCAACGCCAATTCCTCTGATATTCGAATTAAAGATACTATGTATCGAGTCTTTTATATGATTTATAATTTCTTCCTGCGACCGGTCGGTCCTGGTAGGAGTTTCGATCTTTCTGAAAATATGACCGCCGTCTACGATCCCCAATCGCATTTTTGTCCCGTTTATATCTATTCCTATTCTCATAATGCCATGATAGTTTACAAATCAATAAGGAGGGTAAAGTCCGACCTTTTTGCCTGCATACTTTTACATTTGTTGTTTAATAGACATACAAATATATGCCCGAAAATGCAAATAAAAGAACTCTAAATGTTAATTAACAGATAAGATTCGAAATAAAATCTTAAATACAGAAATAAAGCCCTGATCAGCCGTCATAAATACACTGACATTTTGACATAAAGCGGGCGCTGGCAAGCATTTTGAACAAATCCCGTTAAAGATTTGTTTAATAAATTAGAATTGAGGACATGACATAAATTGTTGCGCTGTCCTTACAGGACGCCGGCCAAAGGTTGTGCTCTATCACCCAAGGCGTAGTCTTGGGCTGTAATATCTAACCCCTTCTGGGTTATTGCCTGGTATTTTCAGGCTGAAAGTATGATATAGCATAGCCCGTGGCAACGCCACGGGTAAGGATAGCATCACGGGAACAACGCCTGCAAAGGCAACATATTATTGATAATAATACGGTTACAAATCTTTGTCATGTACTTGGAAATCAAAAAGTAAAGATAATAAATATATGAATTTCAATAACTTTACAATTAAATCTCAGGAAGCGGTACAAAAAGCTGTGGAGGTGACTAAAGAAAAGGGGCAACAGTCCGTCGAGCCTGCTCATATCCTTATGGGTACGATCCTCACTGGAGAAAATATTGTTAATTTCCTGTTCCAGAAACTGGGCGCTAATCCCGGGCATCTGACTTCCCTGTTGAGTAAAGAGGTCGATTCTTTTCCGAAGGTTTCGGGAGGAGAACCCTATCTGAGCAGGGAAAGCAATACTGCTCTCGAAAAAGCGGCGGATTATGCCAAAAAGATGGGCGATCAGTTTATTTCCATCGAACATATCCTGTTGGGTATTCTGACAGGGAAAAGTTCTGCCGCTGAAATGCTGAAAGATGCCGGCATCTCGGAAAAAGAATTACAATTGGCTATAAATGAACTCCGTAAAGGAAGCAATGTGACCAGCCAGTCGGCAGAAGATACATACCGGTCGTTAGAGAAGTATGCTATCAACCTGACCCAGAGGGCGAGGGACGGTAAGCTCGATCCTGTTATCGGTCGCGATGAAGAAATACGACGGGTACTCCAGATATTAAGTCGTCGTACAAAGAATAATCCTATCCTGATAGGCGAGCCGGGAACAGGTAAAACGGCTATTGCCGAAGGATTGGCTCATCGTATCATTCGCGGCGATGTGCCTGAAAATTTAAAGAGCAAACAAATTTACTCGTTAGATATGGGCGCCCTGATCGCCGGAGCCAAGTACAAAGGTGAATTTGAGGAACGCCTGAAGTCTGTTGTAAACGAAGTGACCAAGTCGGAAGGCGAGATCATCTTGTTTATAGACGAGATACATACCCTTGTGGGTGCGGGAAAAGGTGAGGGAGCTATGGATGCCGCCAATATACTGAAACCAGCCCTGGCCCGTGGCGAATTACGTTCGATAGGGGCAACAACATTAGACGAGTACCGGAAATATTTCGAAAAAGATAAGGCGCTTGAGCGTCGTTTCCAGATCGTTATGGTGGATGAGCCGACGGAGATGGATGCTGTTTCTATCCTTCGCGGATTGAAAGAGAAATATGAAAATCATCACAAAGTACGTATCAAAGATGAGGCAATCATTGCTGCCGTGCAGTTGTCGGGCCGTTATATAACCGATCGTTTCTTGCCCGACAAGGCCATTGACCTGATGGATGAGGCCGCTGCCAAACTACGTATGGAGATAGATTCCGTTCCGGAGGAACTGGACGAGAAAAGCCGCCGTATCAAACAACTGGAAATCGAACGTGAGGCTATCCGGCGTGAAAACGATAAGAACAAGGAGGCCGAACTGGCAAAAGAGATCAGCGCCCTGAAGGAAGAGGAAAAAGACCTGAAAGCCAAGTGGCAATCGGAAAAAGATGTTATCAATAAGATTCAACAAAATAAGATCGATATTGAGGATGCCAGGTTTGAAGCCGAAAAAGCCGAGCGTGAAGGTGATTATGGCAAGGTAGCCGAACTGCGTTACGGTAGACTGAAAGAGCTGGAAGATGGTATTGTCGGGCTGCAGGAACAATTGCATCAAATGCAGGGCAATCAGGCGATG
>JAISDJ010000336.1 GCA_031264865.1 Tannerellaceae bacterium
CCGAATACGAACGATACAAAACAGAAATATCCCATCGCAGCATTGCTTAAAGGCGGTAAACCCAGATTAGCCAAAGCGGTATCCATTTCGTTCCCAGCCACAGGAACCATCGTTATGGCACTGATGCTGATTACAATTCCTGCTACAAGTCCGCTTGTGATTACACTTTTTACATTAACTTTCATCATGTACTTATTTTTGCTGTAAAGGTAAATAAAATAATCAATCCCGGATAAAAAGAGCCCGATATTCGATAATTTCAGTAAGTTTTTTACCTCTTCTTTCAGCTTTCAGCCGGCTTGTAAGTAATTGTGTATAACCGGCTATGGCTGAAAGGACGATCTTTCAGCCTCCTTTCAGCCGGAAAAAATACAGGGTTGTCGTAAGGAAAAAAAATTCATTGCGATGCTTTCAGTAAATCATCGCGATGCCTTTAGCGAAACATCGCGATGTCTTTGAAAAACCATTGGGACGACTTTTTTATATCATCACGACGACTTTTTTTCCTTTCGCTCCATCCTTTCAGGCTGAAAGGAGGCTGAAAGGAAGGCCTTTCAGCCATAGCCGGTCATACACAATCACTTACAAGCCGGCTGAAAGCTGAAAGAAGAGGTAAAAAAAGTACTTGTATGGGGAGGATAATCCTCCGCATTTCCGGAATCCGGAACGGATTTTTGAAAGAACACGCACGTTATACCGAACTGCCAAAAGAAGAAAAAAAGTCAGTATGATGTCTTCAGCAAACCATTATAATGTCTTTGGAAAACCATTATGATGTCGTTACCAAACCACTATAATGGTTTACTGGAGACATCATAATGACTTTTTTTTAATATCATAATGGTTGACTGAAACCATCATAATGATTTGGGGAAGAGATCATAATGGTTTGGTAAAGACATTATGATGATGATGGATTACTAATACCATAAAACTATTAGGGGGAGGATGCAACAGGATATAACAAGGATGCAACCGTGTACTTTGCGAACGGTTTTTTAATACATGTCTAAAGGCAAAACCGTATTTTTGCATCAATTGATAATATTTTTATATTTCGAGAGGTAAAATGAAACTATTTTTGGGCGTCTTTTAATAAGAAAATGAAAAAAAATATTTTAATATTGTTTTTATTAATTATGCAACTGAACCCTGTTCAGGCGTATTTTTTCAGAAGCTATCAGGTAGAAGACGGACTTTCGCATAATTGCGTCTGGGCGGTAATGCAGGATAAGTGCGGCGTCATGTGGTTTGGCACGATGGACGGACTGAACCGTTTCGACGGAAAATCGATTAAAATATACAGGAAGCAACCGGAAGATACACTTTCTATCGGAAGTAGTTATATACATTGTTTAAAGGAAGATTCGCAGGGACGTTTTTTCGTCGGGACAAAGCAGGGGTTATATCTGTTTGACCGGATAACGGAAACGTTTAGCCACGTTACGCTCAATGATAAAAAATGGGGTGAAGACAACACCAGTATTGCCCGTATCATGGAAGACTCTGACGGGAATATATGGCTCGGATGTTTCGGACAGGGTTTGTATGTGCTGAATCCGGATTTGACCGTGAAAAGACATTACTGTAATAATAACATACCTTCAAATTACCTGTGGACGGTGGCGCAGGACTATAATGGCGTGATATGGATCGGGACAGACGATGTGGGTTTACTTCGTTTTGACCCTGATGAAGAAACGTTTACATTAATTTCGCAGGATAAAAACATGGGGCTTACAGACCCAACGATCTATAGCCTTTATTGTGATATTGATAATAATATTTGGATAGGAACAGCAGGAAGCGGTTTATGCCGTTTTAGTTATCGCACCGGGAAAATGTCGGTTTACAAGAATCAACCCGGCAAGAAAGTCTTCAATATAAAATCTATCATTGAGATGTCGGAACACGAACTTTTAATGGGTTCCGATAACGGGCTTATCCGGTTTGATAAAAACAAGGAGTTGTATCATCTGATGAACAAAGAAACTTCATTCGATAATATAACGGATAAATCGATCTTTTCTATTGTGAAAGATAAGGAAAACAATTTCTGGATTGCCACTTATTTTGGAGGAGTAAACTATTATTCTCCCGAGATAAATAAATTTTCATTTTACCCCGGTTCGTATGAGTTGTCGCCGGGAAGGAATATTGTAAGCAGCTTTGTAGAAGATGAGAACGGCCGGATATGGATCGGGACAAACAACAAGGGCTTATCTCTGTTTCATGCGAAAACGTCGGCATTTGAACAGGTAGAACAAAAGCTGGGATACCATGATATTCAGCATTTGATGCTTGACAATGACGAATTGTGGGTCAGCCTTTACGGGCAGGGGATTCGTGTGCTGGATATTAAAAATAACCACATCAGGAAAAATTACGTTTATCATCCTCAGAAAGATAATTCGTTAGCGAGTAATTTCGTCAATACGATATTTAAAACATCAAAAGGCGTTATTATTCTCGGTACTTCCGAAGGCGCTAATTACATTAATCCTTCTGATAAAAAGCTCCGTGAATATGACTATTTGAAAGGTATTTCCATAAAAGATATAACGGAAGATTATAATGGCTCTGTCTGGTTTGCCTCCCATTTACAGGGTTTGCTGCGTTTGTCTGCAAGCGGGGAATGGGATTCTTTTATGCATCGTCCGGGAGATTCGGCTTCACTGATCGGGAATAATATCAATTATGTATTTCAGGATGCGAGGCGATACAGGATATGGGTAGGAACGGAAGGAGAGGGAATAAAGATTTTCAGCCTCAGGGATAACCGTTTCGAATATACGCTTAATGTACAAAATGGGCTACCTTCCAATATTGTGTATGCCATAGTAGATGACGCCGACGGAAATGTGTGGGCAAGTACGGGTGGCGGCCTTATACGAATAGATCCCGGCACAATGAATGTAAGGACATTCAAATATGCGGAAAGCCTGTATAAAATAAAATACAACCGGAATTGTTGCCTGAGGGCGTCTGATAACCGGCTTTATTTCGGGGGAACGAATGGCTTTATCTTATTCGACCCTAAGGACATAACGGAAAACCGGTATATTCCTCCCGTGATGATAACCGGGTTCCAGATTTCAGGAAAAGAAATAATACCCGGCGCCGGTTCTTCTCCCCTGACGGCGCCCATAGCGAATACGGAAAAAATAACACTTGAGCATAGCCAGTCTACTTTCAGCTTTGATTTTGTGACGTTGAGTTATATGTCTCCGTCTCAAAACGAATATGCTTATATGCTGGAAGGTTTTGATAATGAATGGCATTATACGGATAATACGAATAATAAAGCTGTTTACATGAATATCCCTTCGGGAAAATATACATTCAGGGTAAAAGGGGCAAATAGCAGCGGTATATGGAATGAGGATGGCCCGGAAATAGTAATTCATATAAAGCCTCCCTTCTGGATGTCGGGCATGATGCTGATTGTTTATGTTATTCTGGTATCTTCTCTGATATTTTATATTGTAAGGTTATACAAACGGCGGCTCGTTGCGAATAATAATGAAAAACTATATAAATATAAGACGGAGAAAGAGAAAGAAATGTACGAATCTAAAATCGGTTTCTTTACAAATATTGCACACGAGATAAGAACGCCGCTATCCCTTATTGTCGCTCCGTTGGAAAACATCATACTCTCCGGCGACGGCTCGCATCAGACAAAAGAAAACCTTGATATTATAAAACGTAATACAAACCGTCTATTGGAGTTGATAAATCAACTGTTGGATTTCAGAAAGATAGAAGAAGATATGTTTCGTTTGAGTTTTAAAAAACAAAACGTAATGGATATCATCCGGAAAATATACCATCAATATGCCGACAATGCTGAAATAAGGAATATCAGGGTGGAATTTCCCGGAATGTTACAAAATATAAACGGTGCGGTAGATGCGGAAGCTCTCTGTAAAATTGTCAGCAATCTGATGTCTAACGCAATCAAATATGCCCGCCAGAAAGTACGGATAGAAGTAAAAACGGAAAAAAACAACTTACATATAATAATTGAAGATGACGGGATTGGGATGAACGAATCTTACCTGAAAAAAATATTTGAACCGTTTTTTCAGATCGATTCGAGTGATAACTCAATCAAAACAGGTTCCGGCCTGGGGCTATCCTTGTCACAATCATTAGCCGTTAAGCATGGCGGAAGCATATCTGTTAAATCGGAGCAAAATAAAGGTTCGGTTTTTACACTCACTATCCCATTCGTATTGACAGAGGATATTATACAGGAAAATGTTTCATCCGAAACAATACAAGAGGGTGATGAGGCATCTTCCCTGTTGCAAGACAACGCTACTCACAACCGGAATCTTACGATATTACTGGTGGAAGACAACGAAGAGTTGCGAAGCTTCCTGAGCGACAGCCTCAGTTCCTCTTTCACTGTATTTGAGGCTGGAAACGGGATCGAAGCGTTGGAGATTGTCGAAAAGGAAATCATTGACGTCATAATAACAGATATACTGATGCCTGATATGGATGGGATGGAACTGTGCCACCGGTTGAAAACGAATCCTGATTATTCATATATCCCTCTTATTGTTCTTTCGGCAAAGACAGATACATCTACCAAGGTAGAAGGCCTGAATGCCGGAGCGGATGTGTATATGGAGAAACCGTTTTCTCTTGAACAACTGAAAGCCCAGATAAACAGTATCATTGAAAACCGGAATCATATCAGGGATAACTTTATAAAATCTCCTTTACATTATTACAAACAAAAGCCCGAAAATACGGAGAATGCCTATTTTATAGAGAAAATTAATACGATAATACTCGAACATATCGTGGATGAAAAATTTTCAATCGATAATCTTTCGGAAAAATTCTTTATGAGCCGTTCTAATTTCCACAAAAAAATAAAGAATATCACCGGTATGACGCCAAACGATTATATAAAACTTATACGGCTTAATCAAAGTATTCTGTTGTTGTCGACAGGCAAATATAAGATTAATGAAGTGTGCTATATGGTGGGGTTTAATACACCGTCTTATTTTTCCAAATGCTTTTTCGAGCAGTTTGGCAAATTACCTAAGGATTTCATTCAAAATGATTAATAATAACACTTAATAAAAGAAAGGAGGGCGAATGAAGAAACAGTCCGGAATTAATTGATAATACAGAGAGAGAGAATAAAAATACTTTATTAACAAAACAAAACTCTAATACTTAAATAATATGGTAATAGAAATTAAAAAAATACTTTTAGGTTTACTGTTCATCATCCCATGTTCATTTGTGACGGCACAAACAAAAACAATCAACGGAGTTGTACTCGACAAGGAAAATGAACCATTAACGGGAGTCAGTGTAAAAATAAAAAATACATCCTCGGGAACGATCACCGGTTTGGATGGAAATTATTCCATTCCGGTAAGCGGCCATACGGCCATACTGATATTTTCGTATGTCGGGTATGAGCCGCAGGAAATTACGGTTGGAAATAAAACTGTCATTAATGTAACCCTGGAGGAATCATCCATTCTTCTTGAGCAGGTTGTGGTGATTGGCTATGGGCAATCGAAAAGAAGCGATCTTACGGGAGCAATAAGTTCTGTTAATGCAGAGCAAATACAGAAAGTACCGGTAGCAAACCTCGGGCAGGCAATGCAGGGGCGTATGCCGGGAGTACAGGTTGTTAACAACGACGGCGCTCCCGGAGCCGGAGTGCAGGTGCGGATTCGCGGCATCGGTTCTTTTGGCGACAACTCCCCCTTGTATGTGATTGATGGTTATCCGGGTGCAAGCATATCCAATATAAACCCCAATGACATACAAAGTATTGATGTGCTGAAAGACGCCTCGGCGGCGGCTATTTATGGGAATCGTGCCGCCAACGGAGTTGTGCTTGTTACAACCAAAAGGGGAAATAAGGAAAAGATGCAGGTATCATTCGACGCCACCTCTTCCGTACAATTCAAGCCCGAAACGTTTGATATGTTGAATACCCAAGAGTTTATATCCCTGGCAAAAGAGGTGGCGTCGAGAGAAAATTCGCCTGTTCTGGCAGAATGGGATAATCCGTCGTCATTGCATACGATAGACTGGCAAGACCTTATGTATCGTTCGGGATTGAGGCAAAACTATAACCTGAGCTTTCGCGGAGGTTCCGACAAAACGCAGAGTTCCGTCTCTTTCGGGTTACTCGATCATAAAGGGGTTGTTGAATTTTCCGATTATAAGAGATATAACATTGGCATAGCACAGGATTTTACCCCGTATAAATGGATAAAATCATCTACAACGGCATACTATTCTTATACGGATAATAAAACGCCGTTTGGTTCGGGCCAGGGCGGAGTAGGCCGTCTGGCAAAATTGATCCCAACAATGACGGGCAATCCGCTGACAGACCTGCCTGATGATGGCAATGGAAACTATGGGTATTATAGCAAAACGGAAAATGCGGTTCGTGATAATGAGAATGTTTATGCACGCACGAAACTCAACGACCAGAAAAACATATCCCATAACCTTACAGCGTCTACGTCTCTTGAAATTTATCCGATAGACGGTTTAACGTTAAAAACAAATTTCGGGATAAGTTATGGCGCATCTTCCGGATATGATTTCAATCCTTTTGACGACCGCGTGCCGGTAACACGCAACGCTACCTACCAGCAGTCGGCGACAAATAGTTTTGAATATTTGTGGGAAAACACAGCGAACTATAATAAAACATTCGGATTGCATGGTATAAATGTTCTGGGAGGTTTTTCCTTACAGGAAAATACAGCCCGCAACATGGCGAGTGAAGGCGAAGGCGTAATAAGCGACGGCCTGCGAAATCTTGCTTCGATGGAAATTGTCCGTTCGTTGAGCGGATATCAGCAGACGTGGTCGTTATCATCTTATTTCGGCCGTTTAACATATAAGTTTGCCGATAAATATATCGTTACAGGAACGGTTCGCCGTGACGGCTCGTCCCGTTTTGCTAAAGGAAACCAGTGGGCGACGTTTCCTTCCGTGTCGGGAGCATGGCGTATTAAGGAAGAACAGTTCCTTAAAGATATAGATTTCCTGAGCAACCTGAAGATAAGAGCAAGTTATGGAGAAGCCGGTAATCAGAATATCGGCCTGTTCCAGTATCAGTCTTCTTATACAACGGGAAGCAGGAGTAGCAATAAAGGATATGTCTTCGGACAGGATAAGCAATATATAGATGGTATGGTGCAGTCTTTCCTGCCGAATCCAAACCTGAAATGGGAGACGTCACGGCAGACAGACGTTGGGCTGGACATGGGATTTATAAATAATAAACTTATGATTACGGCCGATTATTATGTGAAAAAGTCCAGCGATTTCCTGTTACAAACGAAAATGCCTGCCCAGACAGGGTTTCTTGAAGCTACGCGCAATGTAGGAAGCGTGAAGAACAGCGGCTTTGAATTTCTGGTGGAATATCGCGATTACAGCAAAGATTTTAAATATGGAATCAGCCTCAATCTGACGACCGTAAAAAACAAAATTGAGAAGTTGGCTCCGGGTATGGATGCGGTGGCCAATTTACAAAGCCTGAATTTTCCCATAACAGGAAATACGCCGTGGGCTGTTTTCAGTATGTCGGAAGTAGGCGGCTCAATAGGTGATTTTTATGGGTTTAAAATGGATGGTATCATACAGACACAAGCCGAAGTGGATGCGTTGAATGAGAATGCACGTAAAATAGCAAACGATCAGAGTGTATGGTATAATACCTCGGAAACAGCTCCCGGCGACAGGCGGTTTGTGGATATAAACGGCGACGGAAGAATCACCGACGATGACCGGACGATTATCGGCAGCCCTATACCGGATTTTTACGGAGGTATCAATTTTAATGGGGAATACAAGAATTTTGACTTTAATCTGTTTTTCAATTACTCTTACGGAAATGAGATTTTAAGTTTTGTAAAAAGAAATCTTATCAGCCTGAATGGGGAGGGAAGTATAGGCCTTCAGAATGTAAGCCGCGAGTTTTATGAAAACCGTTGGACCGGAGAAGGTACGTCAAACGAATATCCACGCGCCGTATGGAGTGATGTTGCGGGAAACAGCCGGGTGTCGGACGCCTTTGTGGAAGATGGCTCTTATATCAGGTTGAAAAATATTGAAATAGGATATTCCATACCGGTCTTTTATAAACTCAACGGCGCGAAACTGAGGATATATGCAAGTGTTCAGAATTTATTTACGATTACGGGATATTCGGGCATGGATCCTGAAATCGGACAAAGTATGGGTTCGAACGGTATTGCCGGAGGCGTTACGGCTTCGGGTGTTGACGTCGGGACATATCCGTACTCGAAATACTTCACGTTAGGTTTAAATCTCAATTTCTAATATTAACACTACAATTATACAATGCAATGAGACATTTATATAAGATAAAAAGAATCGTTCTGGCACTGTCAATGTCAATCATGTTAGCCGGTTGCGATGGTTTTCTGGAACAAGTAGATACATCGGGGATAAATGAAAATTCCCTGTTTCGTAAAGCAGAAGATGGATATGCGTTGGTTACCGGAGTGTACAATACGTTCCATTTCAATATAGATTATATGTTGAAAGGTATCTGGTTTACGGCAAACTTTCCTTCGCAGGATTTTCACAATGCAGGTTCCGATACGTTCTGGAATACGTATGAAATCCCTACCGATTTTGACGCCCTCAACACCTTCTGGTCGGGCAACTATATCGGCATATCGCGGGCTAATGCGTCTATTCCTATTCTTGAAGACATGATAGCCCGCGACGTCCTTTCGGAAACGGAAGGCAACAGGTTAATCGAGGAATGTTATTTTCTGCGCGGTATTTTTTATTATTACCTGGCCGTTGACTTCGGCGGTGTTCCCCTGGAACTTGAAGTGGTGACAGATGACGGATTGCATCCGCGTAATACGCAGGACGAGGTGTTCGAAGTCGTGCGCAACGATATGCAAAAAGCCTTTGAACTATTGCCGTGGAAAGCCGAGCAAGCGCTGACGGACAGGGGGCGTGCAACGAAAGAAGCCGCACTTGCTTATCAGGGAGATGCGCTTATGTGGTTGAAAGATTATTCCGGCGCTATTTCCGTTTTCAATCAACTGGAAGGAAAATGCAGCCTGGAAGAGGTGTATACAAACATCCATGAGATTGCATACCGCAACGGTAAAGAATCGATTTTTGAAGTGCAGTTTACGGAATACGGCAGTATGGGTTGGGGACAATTCGGCGTGAACAATCACTGGATATCCTCGTTCTGTATGCCTAAACCTATTTCCGATTTTGCCTATGCTTATGGAGATAAAAAACTTTACGATTCGTTTCAGAACGGAGACCTTCGCAAGCTTGCAACCATAATCGGCCCGGGCGACGAACATCCCTCCCCGATTATTGACCTGAAAGACTATCCGCGACTGATAGCATACGCTCAAAACGGAGGAGCAGGAGAGGACGCCGGATATTATCAGGATGAAAATGGAGACCCCGTAAATACCTGCGGAACGGTGGAACATCCCTGGGTTGCCGACGGATCGGGCTATTTCTGTGTGAAATACTGGCGTAATCCCGAAGTCTGCGGAACACGCGGGCAAAACTGGTTTTTAAGCCCCGACAATGTCATGATGATGCGTTATGCGCAGGTATTGTTGAGCAAGGCCGAATGTTTGCATCGTACAGGAGACGATAACGGCGCGATGGCGATTGTAAATCAGATAAGAGACCGGGGGTTCGGAAAACTTACGAACAGCTCAGTTTCTGTCCCTGCTCCGGCAGAAACAGATATGATGCAAATTATTCTTGACGAATACCGCCATGAACTGTCAGGAGAATGTTCGCTGTGGTTTTTGTTAAGACGTTCGGGTTCGCAGTACGAATACATACAGAAAAGATATGGAACTACCATTCCGACAGGAAAAGATTTGATGCCAATCCCTCAAACACAAATCGGCCTGAATCAGGAATTAGAACAAAACCCCGGGTATTAAAGAGTATAGGTTTTCGTTGACAGACGGCTGTCAGTTAATTAGTTGACAGCCGTCTGTTAACGATTTATAAACAAATGCAATTTGTTCTGCAATCGTGGCTCTTGAAACTTTATTTTCAGTCATCTGAAAAAATACAACCCGCCGGCAGTTCTTATGGGTTGCACAGCGGGTGTTGTTATCTTTAATCGGGACTAAGCCCATTTGTTAGTAGTCTTATCAATTGTAAAAATACAACTAATTATTGAATCTGCAAAATATTCTCCGGAGAATACCAGGGCAAACGCATCTAATTTTTATTGTTACCTGATAAAAGCACAACAAAACCCCGGGTATTAAAGAGAGGCCGGAAGTTCCGGCCTCTTTACTATTTTCGCACCAACGTATATTTATAGGCAGTCGCCGTACAATCCTGAATATAGAGCGTATCCCCCTTTATAACCAACGGATACGCAGGGTATTCGGCGTAGAAAACATCCATCAGCCAGGCTTCATATCCGGCGCCGGTCTCCGCTTTCCGCCAGTTTAACTTCCCCGGTTCGGCCTTCCCGTCTTCCGTCCAGACGTAGCGGTCATTATCAAACGCTATGAATGTATTCTCAAACTCGTTCGTCTCACGGGCGTTCTGTCCGCTGACCAATTCCCATTCGCCATTCATATACTGCTTGATCTCATCCAGCGGCTTATCAAAAAGCGTAGCCTCTGCCTCCAAAGGCGCCTGCCGTTTCTTCCCGTTACAACCACCCGCCACGAGTAAACAGGCAACAATACCTGTGACGGCTAAGATTATCCTTTTCATATAAATACAGTATATTAATTACATAAACAATGTTCCATTATCAATTTTATTCTCAGATGCCATCAGAAACTCCGGTTATTGCTTTTGGACAAATAGACGCCGTGTTAAAATAGCATTTTGCAAAATCGGAAATTCGTTTATGTCGCTCTGCTATTTCCGTTTCTGTCCATTGCGTTTTTTCTCTTATTTCGGTATAACTTGATAGTGCCGTATCCTGAAACAGTTCGCGTTTCTCTTCAAATGATTTGTTGCTGAATTTGCTATTTTGCTCTTGCGTCAAAAGTGCTAAATTCCCTGCAAGGTGTAAATAGTCTCTTTTAAACTCTTCTGTGTATACTTCTACTGCTGGAGTCTGCGGTTTAATATGTTCAATCGTGTATTTATTGTAACGGTCTTTGTCTAATAATAGACCTGCACCATTCTTGTTTCGTAAATGGTTTTCGTATTGCCATAAAACAAATTTAATTGTATTCCGGTTGTAATGCCATTTTTCATTGTTGAAATAAATACTGATACTATTCTTAAATCTGTCTTCGTTATTCCAATAGGGTTGGAAACCTGTTTCCGTTATATTCTTTATATCCTGATATAGATTATCCATATTGTAATCGTCGTTTGGATTGAAATAGCGCTTTGCATAATGAGGTAAATGATCAGATCTATAGTCGCCTAATTTGAGTTTAAAACAAAGAATCTCTAACAGCTTTAAAATTTTACTGTAAGTATCACCGTGATTCTCTCCTCTATAGAATAACACAAGCAGGATTAATTTCCAATTTACTTCATTGCTGACAAAGAAAAGGTTCATAATTTCCGGCTGTTTTTTGTTGCTTACTATACTTTTGGCGCTATGGGTTAGTTCAACAAAGTTCTCGAAGAATAATTTTATCCATCCGGTCTTATTTTCTTCTTTATTCAGTTTTTCTTTTATCTCTTCAATACTACCCCATATATTGAAAAAAAGATTACAATAGTTGTCTAATAGTTCGCTTTCCGAAAAATATCCTTCTACTGCTTCAATGTATCTGTACGTTTTTGAAACAGTGCGTTGTATTTCTGCAATATCATTGTTTGCTTGCTTATTATCTGTGCTATGAATGTAAATCTGATGCATTAGATAGGCCTTGATTACTTCAAATTTTGAAAGTAGTTTTCCTCTGTTATTTTGATATTCAAACACTTGTGTGGCTTCAATTTTATTTGAGATATAAAATGTACTGATTATCGCCTTTTCTAATGTTTGCTGAACAAGGTCAATTGTCTCATCGTTACGTTTTTTCAACTCCGTTTCAAAAAAAAGAAACGCTTCTATAATTCTTCTTTGCGAGATTGTTTCGGTATCGTCGATAATTGATATTAAATGCTTTTGCGTGATTTTCTTGAAAATTATCTGATCGTCATCAATGGTTTTGAAAACGTCCGTCAGGTAAGTTTGTCTGATTTCTTCGATATTTTCTCCCCTGCCTGCTTTAATTTTTGCGATTGCGGAAAGAAACAAAATGGTTGTTGTGAGCCGTTGTTGTCCATCAATGATATACAGCGTAGAGCCATCTTCTTCAAAAAGGAACTGTCCCAAATGATACCGTTTACCTTTTTGTTCTAAAAGATCTTCAAGAAATTGAGAGCATTGTTTCTCTTCCCAACTGAATGCCCGCTGATAAACGGGTATTCTAATGCTTTCCGAAGATTCAAACAGTTCTTTTATGCTTTCCACTGTTTTGTTTTCTGTGTGAGTTGTTGTAGCCATACTGTTGTTGTTGTTTTAAGATTCAGAGAATGATTCACAAGATTCAAATCGTATTTATATGTTTTGTATTAATATATATTTTTCAAAAAGATTAAAGTGTTAGGAGATTTTTTTAGTCTTTTTATCCCTGACATACAACAAAATATATCCATCGTCTTTTTTCTATCTCTTAAAGAGAGACGGAAAGAAAAACATCTCCTTCTGCATACAAACATACGATATTTTTTCAAATAGCATCCCCAAGATAAGCCTTTTTTTGCTGTTTTCTATACGGTTTTTTTGTTGATTTATCTGTTTTTCTTTCCGTCTCTCTATAAGAGGCAGAAAAAAATGATTGCTTCAAAAGGCTAATTTTCAATTCTTTTATACTTGATTCTCTAATCCGGATTTTCTGTAATCTCCTCTCTCTAAGTACTTTTTTTCAGTTGTACATGGTTCAATAGTTCCCAAACTTTATTTTCAGTCATCTGAAAAAATAGAACCCGCCGGCAGTTCCTATGGGTTGCACAGCGGGTGTTGTTATCTTTAATCGGGACTAAGCCTATCCATCAGTAATCAGTAAACTTGAGCTTGGAATAAGAATAGCTCGTTAGGGCTTATATATCAATAGAAAACATTTTCCGTCTGTTAATGAACGCCGTAGGTGTTCAACCTTAACAGGGTTGTGGGGGGGGGAACCTTTTTCTATTGAGATGAATGCCCTACCGGGCAATAACTGACCGATTCGTAATGATATCTATTATTTTTTATCCCGAACTCAGGTTATAACTACTCAGGTACTCCAAAAAAGGGAGAAAGGGAGAAAGGATGAAACCGGGAAAAAATATTACCTTTGCGGTGTGGAAGACACTATAACTTGAATCAGTAAAATTATTTAATAGAAAATCAATTTATGAAAGGTAAAGACAAATTTACGGCAACAGAGGTTGAAACAATCAAAAAGTTGATAGTTGAAAAACTCCGTGCGACACCAAGTAAACAAAAAGGAATCAGACAAAAGATTCGCAACATTGGATTTTACTATTCTGATTTTTGCTCAAAAAAAGACGGATATACAATAGAAGACTTTGAAGTACTAATCCGCACGGGAAAAGTTACAGTTATTGGCGGGAATGTATCATCTGCCTCCAAACCTCATGACAAAGTGTTATTGACGACAAATGTAGCTCGTGAAATTGTAGATTCTAAAAAAAAAAGCATCTGACTTTGTAACAATTATTCAAGCATTTAAGCCTAATCGCTTTGATCCTTTGTTGGATAGTGAAACAAAAATACCTGATGAGGCAGGCAATTACATTTTGTGTTTAAGGTCAAACTCTAAATTACCAGAAATTTCAATTGAACCTATTTTGGAAACTTTTGACGGACTACAAGTTATTTACACAGGTATTGCAGGAAAGAGTTTGAGGAGCAGAGATTACAAACAGCATTTCAACGGTAACAATGCAAGTAAGTCAACACTCCGAAAAAGTTTAGGGGTATTGTTTGGCTACAAGCAAATCCCAAGAGATAGCAATCCGAAAACAGATAAAACAAAATTTGAAGTTGTTGATGAGGTAAAACTTACGGAATGGATGTATGAGAATTTAATTTTGTATTTTCTTCCAACTTCTGATTTTCAACAAATTGAAAGTCAATTAATAAATCACTTC
>JAISDJ010000357.1 GCA_031264865.1 Tannerellaceae bacterium
GGTTTACTAAAAAAAACAGTGGGCGATGTGGCCACAGATGTGAGCGCCGACGCACAAAAATTTGTTGAACAGAACAAAGAGAACCTGCAACATTGGGCAGGCATGTATGTGTCGGGAAAGCTAACAGCCAAAGACCTGGAATCGCTATTGCGCAGCAGCAAAAACCTTTTTGATATGGAATTATTGAAACAAAGCGGCATCGCACTCGTAGCCGTTGACAAGTTCAAAACCGACGCCCTTGCTGTTATCGTGAACAGCATCTCAAAGCTGTTATAGTGTGGAGGTTTTGATGGTCGAATACCGGAAAAAGGGTTGACTTATCGACCTGTCAAATTCTTATAAACCACCGATTGCAACAGTTCATCTTTCCGATGGCGGGAAAGTGGCAATTCATGGTCGCCGACAAAAATCCGTCCGCCATTGATGGAATCAATATGGTAGATGTTCACGAGAAACGATTTATGTATTCTGAAAAAAGCGTCTTCCGGCAACCGTTTTGCTTGACATACAGGAACGGGCTTTGGCTTTCTCTGGTCGTATTTTGCACCTGCTCCCTTTCATGAAGTATTCGCTGTGCCATCAAAATCGCATGGTAGAACCGTTTGAACGTAATCGGTTTCAGCAGGTAATCCAGTACCTGTAACCGAAAACCTTCCAACGCATATTCGGAATATGCCGTCGTAAGTATGGTCAACGGTGGTTTTTCGAGTGTTTCCAACATATCCAACCCTGAAAGGTAAGGCATGTTCACGTCCAAAAACAACAGGTCAACGGGATTTGCTTGCAGGAATGTAATGGCTTCCATAGCGGATGCACAAGTTCCAGCCACGCTAAGGAAATCCACATTGTTGATTAAATCAACCATTCCTTCCCGTGCTATCGGTTCGTCGTCGACAACCAAACAGCGTAAGGTCTTATTTGTATTTACGGTATCTTCCATGTTGCTTTCTTTTATAACGTGATAACAAGCGTTGCCTTATAAACGGTATCGGTTTTTTGCACGACCAATTCGTGCTTTCCGGGATAGAGGATTTCCAACCGTTTCTTTACGTTTTCCAAACCTAATCCTGATGCGTTTTTCTTTTGCAGGGCTTGATTCGTCCTTGAATTTTCGACTATCAACCGAAGCGTATTGCCTGCCTGATTGAGCGTAATATTTACATATCCGATTTCGGAAGGAAGGCGCGAAACATGCTTGAAAGCATTTTCTACGAATGGGATAAGCAGAAGCGGACTGATTTCGGTTTTCCCGTTTTCGATATTCCAACTACAATTAACCTTCAATTCATTGCCCCACCGCATTTTTTCCACATCCACAACATCTTTCAGGTAATCAATTTCCTTTTCCAACGAAACGGTTTCCCTGTTACATTCATACAGTTGGTATCGTAATACATCGGAATAACGCATCAACAGGCCATCGGCCATATCTACATTCTTTTTCATTAAAATATGGATATGATTCAGGACGTTGAACATCAAATGCGGGTTGATTTGGGCGCGTAAAAGGTGCAATTCATCTTCCAAATACGCTCTTTTCAGTTTTGCATGTTCTTGTGACTTTTTATAATGTTCTTCAAAGAATCGTATGGCACAGAAAATAAGATTCACGTTGAAACCAGACAGTATATTTCCAAAAAATTCCACATATAACGGTCTTGCTAAACCTGAAAATATAACGGAAGCAGGGAATATCTCTTTCCTTTCAAACCATACAAACAGATTATTAATACAGGCATATAGAAAAGCCAAGAGGAAAGTGAAAAGGAAAAAATAGAAAATGAATCTGCTCATTTTTTTATTCCTCAATGCTTTCGGCAATAAATAGCCGCTCAATAAAGTAGTAATAGGATAGGTAACCAACAGAATGAGTGCTGCAAATGATGTCGATTCATAAAGTGGGCAAATATTGACAAATTGTGAATAAATCGTCAATGTTAATGCAACCCATATGATAGCAATAAACCAGCTATAATATTTAAGAATTGAATTTTTCATGGTTTCTGTTTTTTACTTTCCAATCCGTGAAACTGCATATAGCGGATAAACTTTTATATTTTTAAGCCGACACTTTCTTTGATTTGCCAGTGGTTGGAATCCTGCGACGCCTGAGAGTATGTAAATTTACCGCCTGCTTACACTTGTTATGTACCGCATCTGAAAGCAGTTTCTTGGTCGATAGCCCGACTTAAATACTTTATACTCATAGATAATCTAAATTACAATTACTGTTCCATAACGCAAAGGTAATTTATTTTTCAAAATAGCGAGGCTATATTCTGGTTTATTTTCATTTTTAATACCCAATATAATCCCGAAAACTACATTTTGCAGGCTCATAGTTTTTACCAGTGGTCACCGCTACCCTGCCAGTGGTCAAAAGTTTTTTGTGGCGCACCTATTCCTACGGACATTTGCCGCAGAATGTCAAACATAAATTTTAAAATCATAAAGTCAATATCAATTTGCTTAGTCGCAGCGGGAATCCTTTTCTGTATAGAAGGGAACGCACAAATTTCTTTCAAAACGGAATACGTCGGCAATTCTGCTTACATGTATGCCCCAAGTGACGACGAATCGAGCGTAAAGGTCGGCCACAGCGAAGGTTCGGTCGTAGTCTGTCAAGGCATGGCCAACATTCCATTTTACATGAAGAAAAATGAGAATGGTCGTCCTACAGCGTGGGGCGTAGGACTTGGCGGTGCATACGCATCATTGAACAATAAGAATTTTACCGATGACATGGTTTCCGAAATCATGAACCTGCAATTTGGGATTTTCCATTTAAGACCGCTAAACGATAAATGGTCGATGATGGCAAACATTGGGATGGGCGTTTATACACCTTTTACCGAGTTTTCCAAAATCAGGTATAAAAATGTACTCGGAAGTGTTGGCGTCGTTTTTATCCGGCGTTTGAATCCCAATTTAGACCTTGGGGGCGGATTGGCGATCAACAGTACATTCGGCTATCCGATGGTTTTTCCTGCCTTTTATCTCGACTGGCACTATGAAAGCAAGTTCAAAGTAAATGTTTCATTGGGGGAAGGTCTTGAATTGTCGGCAGGGTGTAATTTCAACGATTATTTTAACCTGTCTTTGGCCTTTGAAATGAACGGGCAAATGGCGTTACTGGAAAAAGACGGAAAGGATGTGATGTTTAGCCACCAGTATATGGTTACGGGGCTTCGTCCCGAAATTAAATTTGGCAAAACAGGAATATCCATGCCTGTTATGGTCGGCATAAATGCTTCCCGCCCGGCCTATTATAGCAACAGGACTTTGAAAGGCATATTTGCAACGAATAACGACTATTATTTCCGTATTTCACCTTATGCATCCGTCGGTATCCGGTACGGTTTCTAAAAAATCAGGCAACTTTGTTTCAAATTGCCTGATTCTATTTTTGTGGAGGTGACGGGAGTCTCCATAACTACATAACGTACAATATATAAACTAATTATAAAATATTAGTATCATATTAGTATCACAAATACTAATTTCAAATCTCGAAGAAATAAAGTGTAAAAATAAGTATTTTTTCCCTATTTCCACTATTTCTTAATATTTTTATTTGAGTAGCTAATTAGGTGCACTTATAAAATATAAACATCTCATTTTTAGTATTTTTATTTTTTAAATATTTGAGAAGACGTCGCTAATTAGGTGCACTTATAAGGTAATGTCGTTAATTAAGCGCACTTAAAATAGGCAACGTAGCTAATTAGGTGCACTTAAAATGGATAATGTAGCTAATTAGGTGCACTTAAAAAGGACAATGTCGTTAATTAGGCGCACTTAAAACGACAATGTAGCTAATTAGGTGCACTTAGAACTTCGAAATGTCGCTAATTAGGCGCACTTAAATTCCACGAGCAATTTACATTTAATGGATGACAAACTGAATAATACTGAATTTCTGGGATGCATAAACAATCTACTTCGTCCCGGCATGGTTTATAATCCATTTGATTTTGTCCTTACTACTGTTATATTTATTTTGGCTCAAATGTTGTCGCAGACAGGAAAAGCATATCTATTTTCTTTTCACGCCCTTCCCTGTTGATGGAAGACGTTGATTCGTTTTGGGCTTGGATATTTGTTTGTGCAACTGCTGAAGCTGGCCTTGAATATCGTCTATTTTAGAAACAGCAATTTTTAAAGCTTCTTCCTTCGCAAGTATTTCCGATTGGTCTTTTAAAGAATTAACATTTTTAATCAT
>JAISDJ010000142.1 GCA_031264865.1 Tannerellaceae bacterium
TCCTACAATCGGGCGATTGGGCGCTACACGAATACCTGAAAAACTTTCAACCAACCGGCTTACTTTATTGATTTTTTCTTCTTTCAGATTTGTTTTTTCATGCAACTGATCTTTAATAATGGCTAATACACTACTAAGAGGAGCGTTTCCCGCCCGTTCACCCAAGCCATTCACGGTGGTATGAATGCCTTTTATTCCGGCGCGAACAGCGGAAAACACATTGGCCACTGCCAGGTCGTAATCATTATGTGCATGAAAATCAAACTGTAAATCAGGATAACGTTCTACCATTTGTTTACAGTATTCGTAGGTGTTGAGCGGATTCAGGATGCCTAAGGTATCCGGTATCATAAATCGCTTGATCGGGAGATCTTTCAATGTATCGATCATTCGGAATACATAATCGGGCGAATCAATCATGCCATTCGACCAGGTTTCCAGGTAGATATTAACGTCTATCCCCATTTGCCGGGCTAAAGATACTTCTTTCCGGATATCTTCAAAATGTTGTTCCGGATTACGCCGGAGTTGTTCGGCTACATGTTTATAAGAGCCTTTGGCAAGTAAATTAATAACGCGGCAACCTGCTTTTTCTATCCATTGAAGCGAAGCACCCCCATCTACAAAACCTAATACTTCCAGTTTGTGGAGGTTATTAGAACGCCTGGCCCATTCGGCAACTTTTTTCACGCCTTCAAATTCGCCGTCGGATACACGTGCAGAAGCTATTTCAAGTCGGTCTA
Organism: Tannerellaceae bacterium; assembly: GCA_031264865.1. Lineage (GTDB taxonomy): Bacteria > Bacteroidota > Bacteroidia > Bacteroidales > Tannerellaceae > DFXE01. The sequence continues at coordinate 744 of JAISDJ010000142.1, forward strand.
CCCCCAGTTCGTTTACCAGCATTTGCGCTATACTGAGTTTCTCATGCGCTGCGAATGAGACGCCCGATGTTTGTTCCCCGTCTCGCAGGGTTGTGTCCATTATCTCTATCATAGCTGCATTTTTTCGTATTCCTCTATCTTGGATTGATTCGCTAACAGATAATCAATATCATCCAAACCATTCACAAGGCAATTCTTCTTATATGGATTGATTTCAAAAGACGCTGTACGATGCGTTGCATTATTCGTGATGGTTTGATTCGGGAGGTCGATCGTTAGGGTTGCTGCCGGGTTCTTTTCCAATGAGGCAAATACTTCAGCCAGGAACTCTGGAGAAACAACTACCGGAAGAAGACCATTGTTCATGGAGTTATTTTTAAATATATCGGCAAAAAAGCTGCTTACTACGGCTCTGAAACCATATCCGGCTATGGCCCATGCGGCATGTTCGCGGCTGCTCCCACTGCCGAAGTTCTTACCGGCAACCAATATGTCGCCCTTATACGTATCTTGATTCAGTACGAAATCAGGATTGGGATTATTCTCTTTGTCATATCGCCAGTCACGAAACAGATTGTCGCCAAAGCCTTCTTTTGTGGTTGCTTTTAAGAAACGAGCCGGTATAATTTGATCTGTATCTACATTCTCTAAGGGAAGAGGTACACAGGTGGATGTCAACAGGGTGAATTTTTCTTTCATAAGAAATCTATATTAATTGATCATTTATTATTCGTTTAATAATTCTCTTGGGTCGGTGATAACACCTGTTACAGCAGCAGCGGCGGCAACTAACGGGCCTGCTAAAATGGTTCGCGAGCCGGGCCCCTGACGTCCCTCAAAGTTGCGGTTTGAAGTAGATACGGCATACTTCCCTGCCGGAACCTTATCGTCATTCATCGCCAGACAGGCGGAACAACCGGGTTGGCGTAATTGGAAACCCGCTTCCGTCAGGATCTTATCAATGCCTTCCGCCTTTATTTGCTTTTCTACCATCCAACTGCCAGGAACGAGCCAGGCTGTTACATGGCCGGCTTTTTTCTTTCCTTCCACAAGGGAAGCGAATGCACGGAAATCTTCGATACGCCCATTGGTGCAACTTCCCAGGAATACATAATCAATTTTCTTTCCTATCATCGAATCTCCCGGCTGGAATCCCATATAATCAAGTGCTTTCCTAAAAGAGATGTGGCTTGTTTCATCTATACGCTCAAGGGTGGGAATTTGTTCACGGATACCTAATCCCATACCCGGATTTGTACCATATGTTACCATTGGCTCGATATCTTCGGCATGGAATAAAACTTCCTTGTCGAATACTGCATCATCGTCGCTATGCAGCGTTTTCCAATAAATGACTGCTTTCTCCCACTCCTCGCCACGAGGGGTAAATTCACGGCCTTTCAGATAGTCAATGGTTATCTGGTCGGGGGCAATCATACCACCTCGGGCGCCCATTTCGATGGAGAGGTTACAGATGGTAAGGCGGTCTTCCATCGTGGTATGACGGATTGTTTCTCCTGCATATTCTACGAAATACCCGGTAGCCCCCCCTGTTGTCATTTTACTTATGATATAAAGTGCGATATCTTTAGCTGTTACGCCTGGCTTCCGTTTTCCATTAATCGTGATGCGCATGGTTTTGGGTTTGCGTTGCATGATGCATTGCGTGGCGAGCGTCATCTCTACTTCGCTGGTTCCAATACCAAAAGCGATCGCTCCCAAAGCGCCATGTGTAGAGGTATGCGAATCGCCGCAGACCAATGTCATGCCTGGTTGGGTAAGTCCATTTTCCGGCCCTACTACATGAATGATACCGTTTTTAGGATGTTGCAGGCCATAATACGTTAATCCGAAATCTTTTGCGTTCTTTTCCAATGTATCTACTTGTTTTTTGGAGACAGGGTCTTCTATAGGTTTATCCTGATCTAATGTAGGAATATTATGATCGGGAATACAGGTTACTTTTTCCGGGCGGAAAGGCCTTAATCCTCTCTCTTTTAGTCCGGCGAAAGCTTGCGGACTGGTTACCTCATGACAATAGAGACGGTCTATGTAGAGTTGGATCGTACCGTCGGGCAGCGTGTCGACAACGTGTTTTTCCCAGATTTTATCGAATAAAGTCTTCATTTTAATTATTAATTATGGATTATTGACAAAAGTAATTCTATTAATTATATGATGAATTTGTTGATAGCGTCTACAAAAGCTTCTACGGAGGCGGCTATGATGTCGGTATTGGCAGAAAAGCCATAGTACACATTTCCTTTGTATTCTACCTGCATGTGTACTTTTCCGGTATCATCACTACCTTTACTAATGGCTTGAATCAGAAATTCCTGTATCGTCATATCGCTATTGCTGATGGCTTTCTTAACGGCTTTAATTCCTGCATCTACCGGACCGTTGCCGGCGGCGGCCTCACAACGCTTTACGCCGGAAAGGTTCAGACAAACGCTTGCCATAGCCTGTAGACCAATACCACTCGTTACCTGTAAATGTTCTAATTTGATACGGTGCATTTCCGTACGGTCTTTCCCTACAAGCATCAATACATCATCATCATTGATGTCTTTTTTGCGGTCGGCCAGTTTTAGAAATTCGGCATATACTTTATCCAGCTTGTCTTGTTCCAACTCTACGCCCAGGATGTGCAGGCGGTGTTTTAAGGCAGCGCGTCCGCTTCGGGCCGTCAACACAATCGCATTATCGTCGATGCCTACGTCTTTCGGATCGATGATTTCGTAACTTTCACGGTTTTTCAGTACACCATCCTGATGAATGCCCGAAGAATGGGCAAATGCGTTACGCCCGACAATGGCTTTGTTTGGTTGAATCGGCATATTCATCAGTCCGGACACCATTCGGCTAATGTCATATATTTTCCGGCTATTAATATTTGTTTCAATACCTGTGTCTTTATGGCTTTTGAAAATCATGGCTACTTCTTCCAATGACGTATTCCCAGCCCTTTCACCGATGCCATTGATTGTTACTTCTACCTGCCGGGCGCCGTTTAATACGCCCTGAATCGTATTGGCAGTAGCCATTCCCAAATCGTTATGGCAATGCGTAGATATGACTACTTTGTCAATATCTTTTACGTTATTCATTAAATAGTTGATTTTTGCTCCGTATTCATTGGGGAGGCAATATCCTGTGGTATCGGGTATATTCACCACTGTTGCTCCGGCCTTGATTACGGCTTCGATCACTCTTGCCAGATAAACATTGTCGGCGCGGCCTGCATCTTCAGCGTAAAACTCTACATCTTCCACAAATCGTTTGGCATACTTTACACAGGCAATCGCACGTTCAAGTATCTCATCTTGTGTAGTATTGAATTTATACTTAATGTGATAATCCGACACGCCGATACCTGTATGGATACGGCCTTTTTTCGCATATTTGAGCGCTTCGGCAGCTACTTCTATATCTTTTTCTACCGCACGTGTCAACGCACAAATAGTAGGCCATATCACCGCTTTTGAAATTTCAACCACACTATTGAAGTCTCCGGGGCTTGAAATAGGGAACCCGGCTTCAATTACGTCTACGCCCAATCCTTCAAGCGCTTTGGCTACTTCAATCTTTTCAATACTATTCAACTGGCACCCTGGCACCTGTTCACCATCCCTTAATGTGGTGTCGAAAATAAATAATCTATCTGCCATTTCTCTTCTTTATTATATTTTACTATTGTTTTATTCCATAAAAAAAGCCCCTCTCACCAGGAAGTGAGAGGGGCTTTTTTATATTCTTTTATGTTTACACAACACAACGATCTCACTTCCTATCCTGCTGCCAGAGTAGAATAATAATAGAAATAATGAGGCTATTTACTATGTTTTGAATCATTGTTGTGTACGATTGTATTCGTTTAATGGCGCAAATATACAGTCTTTTTTGTAAGCACCAAATAGAATCTGTTATTTTTTAGGGCAACCGTGTCAAATAGAATAAAGTTAGAACCCTTCTTTCAATAACTGTTTCACCGGCATAAAGAAACGTTCTATTAACCTAAGGTCTTCGGTTACGATTTCGGCGGAAGCTTTCATTTCATGGGTGACAGGTAATGTTTTGTTGTAATTGGTAGCTAAGCCATCGGGTAGTCCTATCTCTACCTGATAATTGTTGTCTGCCGGGACGAGGGAGATGGAGTTTACTACTCCGTTCACAATGCCAAACTCCTGGTCGGGGAAGTTATTGAAACGGATAATCACCCGTTGTCCGGTTTTCACCTTTCCCGAACGGGCGATAGGAAGCTGGGCTTTTCCTATTATTTCTTCTTTTTTATCCGGTACAATGCTGAATACGTTTTCACCTGCATTCACGTATTGGTTTTCGTTCCAGTATTTGGTAAAGGTTACTTTACCCTCAATGGGTGAAGCCAGGCAATAGGTCAATTCCCATGTGTTGACTGCATTCGTCAGTTGTTCCGTGTTCGATTGCAAGTCTTGTTGTAACAGGCTTTCTTTTTCAGCCTGCTGCAGTTCCAAATCCAGCAGACCGGTCTCCAACTCCCCGATCTGGATTTTCAGGTTTTCCAGTGAAGCATTTGTTCCTTCCAGCGAATGTCGATTTTGAAGCATCGTACTGCGTGCCGTTTCATGCTCGGAGGGGGAGATGACTCCACGCACATGCAGCAGCGAATCCCGCTCATATTGTTGCCTTGCCAACGTAAACTGTGCATCCATTACCTCCTGTTGCCGTATCAGATTTTGGTAATACACTTGATATTTTGTTATTTGTCCTTTTGTAGCAGCTATTTTCTTTGGATAATAATTTAATGTATGATAGGTATTGTACTCATGCAAGCTTCGCAGATAGGAGGTATAGGCGGGTTGGATATCGCCAAGTTCCAAGCCGGTCCAATCCACCCCCCAACCCCCTAAAGGGGGAGTAGAGAGAATTGTCCCTATCAGCCCCCCCTTTAGGGGGTTGGGGGGTAATCTCATCACATCCTCTGTTTTTGCCGGATTTTCAATTACGGCAAGCAGTGTATTAGTGGTTACCGACTGCCCGTCCGTTACATATAATTGACTCATCTTCCCGGATGCTCGCGCCACCACCTGCGCTACCGGATAGCGACTGGTAAGTGTCATCTCTGTAACAATCACATCCGGATATGTAAAGAAATAACTCCCTACAAGCAACACCAGAACAATCCCAGACAACAACGTAATCCCCCATCGTACAATCCAGGATGGAACCTTCCCCATCACCTCCTGCACGGCTTCACTTCTAATCTCAACTTCTTTATGTTCCATCAATTTCCCAATTCTAACTGGTTCTTCACTAACCGATAGTAGATTCCCCGTTTAGCCGTTAACTCGGTATGTGTGCCTTCTTCGGCTATTTTGCCTTTATCCAATACAACGATATTGTCGGCGTCGCGTACGGTACTAAGGCGGTGGGCTACTACTACAACTGTTCTGCCGACATAAAATTGCCGAAGATGTTCCATAATCTCTTTTTCATTATTGGCATCCAAGGCATTGGTGGCTTCATCTAAAAAGATGAATTCCGGATTTTTATAAACGGCGCGGGCAATCAGTATCCGTTGTCGTTGTCCCTGACTGATGCCGTTTCCTTCCATACCGATTTTTGTGTTATATCCTAATGGTAAACCGTCTATGAAATCACGAATATTGGCAACGGTTACGGCATGCACTAATTTTTCTTTATTAATTACATCATCGCCAACGGCAATATTCTTGGCAATAGTGTCGGAAAAGATAAACCCGTCCTGCATAACCGAGCCGGTACGGGCGCGCCATACATGGGGGTTGATGTTTTGCAGCGACATATCGCCTATTTTAATCGTACCGTGATTGGGCGGATAGAAACCTAATAAAAGTTTGATTAGCGTTGTTTTTCCACTCCCGCTGGCACCTACAATAGCGGTTACTTTCTCTTCCGGGATAGTCAGACTAATATCATCCAGTACATAATCCCGATCTGCTCCGTCATAACTGAACCGGAGATTCTCAAGAGATAAGGTACGGTTGGAAGGAAGCGATGTTATCTTTAAAGATAAAGTTTGTTCTTCGTCTTCTTTATTATGTATCTCTCCCAAACGTTCCAGGCTGATTTTAGCATCCTGAAAAGCGCGGGCGAAACCGATAAACTGTTCGATAGGCGAAGTGAGCTGCCCTACGATATAGGTAAGCGACATCATCATCCCCAATGTCATATCTCCCGACACTACCGCCTTTGCCGCCAGAAAGGAAATCAGTATATTGGTTGTCTGGTTAAAGAAAACAGAGCCTAACTGCTGATATTGTTCCAACGCCAATCCCTTGATGCTTATTTTAAACAACTTGACTTGTATCCGTTCCCACTGCCAACGTTTTTCGGTCTCACAGTTGTTGAGTTTAATCTCCTGCATCCCCGTAACCAACTGGAACAGGTTGCTCTGTTCGGCAGCGGCTTGCGAAAACCGTTTGATATCCAGTTCGCGCCTATACTTCATAAACGCCAGTATCCAGCCCACATACAACCCGTTCCCCAGCAGGAAAAGCCCCAGTATCGTAAGATTATAATAAGCCAGTACAATACCAAACACTATAAAATTAACGAACGAAAACAGCGTATTGATAGACGAGCCTGTTAAAAACGACTCAATCCGATTATGGTCTCCAATCCGCTGCATAATATCCCCTACCATTTTTGTATCGAAAAAGCGGATGGGCAAACGCATCAGCTTGGCTAAGAAATCCGAGATAAGGGCGATATTAATCCGCGTATTGATATGAAGCAATATCCAACTACGGATAAAGTCAACCGACAGCCGGGCGACAAAAATCACCAATTGCGCAATCAATATCAAGGTAATAAAGTGAAGGTTGCTATCCCGTATCCCCGTATCCACCAGCGCCTGCGTAAGGAACGGCATGATCAGTTGCAGGATACTGGCCGTCACCATCCCCAGGATAAGTTGCACAAACTCTTTCTTATAAGGCCTCAGGTAACGAAAGAAAAAAGAGAGCCCTTTCTCTCGGGCTTCCTGTTCATCCTCTCTCTCGTAAAACTCTGGCCCGGGTTCCAATAACAAAGCTGTCCCCGTATCCTCTTCGCCGGTCTTTGTACTGATCCAACAATGCTTAAATTCCTCTTCCGTAAAGACAATCCGCTTAGTTGCCGGATCAGCAATATAAAACCTGTCCTTCTTTATTTTGTACAGAACCACAAAATGGTTCTGGTTCCAATGCAATATACAAGGCAAAGGCACTTCTTTCTTCAGTTGTGCCAGTGATATTTTTACTCCATTTGTCCGAAAACCAATTGATTCTGCCGCATCGCTGATTCCCAGCATCGAAACCCCTTCACGAGAAATAAAAGCCTGTTCGCGAAGGGTTTGTAAGCTATAACTGCGTCCATAGTACTTCGCTATCATGCGAAGCGAAGTGGGGCCGCAGTCCATAGCATCAAGTTGAGTATAATGAGGAAAGACTTTTATCATTTACGAAGATATTTTATCATCTGTTTTTATAAGGAGCGTCTTCTATTCACTACTGACAAAAGTAGTATAAAGTAAGAATTTTCCAATCAATTTATTTAAGATTTTAATATAACATCGTTTAGTTGAGGTATATCAACCGAAGGTTTATGTATCTATCTGGAATCGAGGTATTCCCCATAACAGTTGTAAAGTAGTGCTCCATCACTCAAATTCGTTCTTAATTGTTATTATCCTTAAACTTATTATATAACCCCCCCCAAGCATCCAAGGGTCTGTTGTATTTAAAACGTATCATCATAAGATGTTTTTTGAAAGACATTTATTTTAAACTAACAATCATTAATAATGAGTTATCATCTTCTTTTAAATTATTAATAACATTAATCAAATCCGTGTATTTATTATTAGAATTTGATTTTATTCTACTTATAATTTGTTCTCTATTAGCACATATTTTTTCTGATGAAAGGAACGATATCATTTTCCCGTCACTCTGATATTGTGGATTAAAGAGTTCTCCTGTAAGTATATCATCAACAAAAAAATCCATTCTTTTACACATTGACCTATTATTAGTGGTTGTTGCATCTTTATAGAAAGTTCTTGAGTATTTTTTTGTGGTTTTATTATATACTTTATAATAGCTTTCCACGTCATTTTTTAATTTAAATATTATATTTTCATTTGACTCAAATATTGCTGCATTTGGTCTTAGAATATAAGACAAAATATTTAATTTTTTGTTGGTTTCAATATTGGAATATTCAGATTGTGTCATTTTATTACTTCCTGTAAGATAACGGATTGGCTTAATTTTATTGCCCATAATTTGAAATATCGTATCACTTCTATATTCCAAATAATAATAATTATCATTATATCCCCATAAAAAACT
>JAISDJ010000351.1 GCA_031264865.1 Tannerellaceae bacterium
TTTACAACGTTTTTTCAGTATAGGATACTATGCGTTTGTAGAATATGGCAAAGTAAAGGTACATTCGAATATGGACGAAGAGGTAGCCTGGTTCGACCTGAATCATATTCCTTCTCTCTATACTGATCATAATCATATAATTGATAAGGCTATCACTACCATACGTAGTCAATTGAACAGTATCCCTGTAGGATATGAATTATTACCGGAAAAATTCACCCTTACCCAGCTACGGATCATTTACGAAACCTTGCTTGATACGAAATTAGATCGGCGGAACTTTCAGCGAAAGATATTATCTACCGGATTGGTATATAAATTAAATGAAGTGTATAAAAAATGGGGACAGAAATCATCCACCTTATATTCTTTTGATAAAAATAAATACCAAGACGCCATAAAAAATGGTATTTCAATCTTTTGATGCTTGCGGACACGTACTACCATTCGTTTTTGGTTTGCATAAACCGAATAAAAAAGGCCTATAATCATCAAATTACAGGCCTTTTTCAAAATAGAGAAATAAAATTACGTCAGAAATACATCAGGAATATCCCTAATAGGCGTTATCGCTGCTATTTTTTCCGAAACATTAAAGCCGGAAATACAACTCACTTTACATTTCTCGCATTTTTTACAAGCATTATCCGTCAGATTCAATGATAGTAACGTTTCTTTGGACAGGCTGGCATTCTTATATCCATAGGCATACATATAAGCACGCATCAGATCGGGGATAGGCAGATGTTCGGCACATTCTTCCGTACATTTACCACATTGCTGGCAGTAAAGCAATTCTTTTCCACAAAGCATGGCTAAATATTCCTTGTCTTCGATTGTCAGTTGTGGATTTTTAGCTGCAGCCATACAGTCGTCGAACAAATCAAAATTAGTAAAGCCCGGAATGGCCATTGTTATATTTTCATTTTTCCAAGCCCATTTGAGGCAAGCCTGGCCATTGATCCTGTTTTTACCTTCAGCATCTTCTGCTCCACCTGTCATTGTTTTCATAGCCACAAAGCCAATTCCAGCTTTAGCGCCTCGGGCTATAGCTTCGTCCATTGCTTTTAGGTTATTTAATTTAAAGTTGTAACTCAGCAAGATGACATCATAAATACCGGTTTCAATCGCTGCATCAATTAATTCCGGTTTATGAGCATGTGTTGAAAAACCAATATATTTGATTTTACCATCCGCTTTAAATTTCAGTAATAAATCGATAATGCGTTTATCTGTAACTTCTTCAGTTCTGTCAAGCGCATGTGTATAGAATATCTCTACAAAATCCATTTGGAGACGTTTCAGGCTTAACTCCAGTAATTCTGTAAAATCTTTTTCAAACGTATCTTTTAGAGGGTAATCAAATTTCCCTTTTGTTGCAATTGTAAATGAATCACGAGGCTTATCTTTAAAAAAATTGCCTAACATTTCTTCATTTCTACCGTTTTGATAGCCATGTGCCGTATCAAAATGAGTGATGCCTGAATTATAGGCGGCACGTACTATGTTGGGGTTGTCGGCACGCATAACGCCCATACTTAATATGGGTATCTGTAATCCTGTTTTACCTAATGTACGTACGGGTATTTCATTAGCTGTTTTTTGAGTAGCAGATTGTATCGCTGCTGCTGTGGTCGTATTCGGGATGAGTAGTGCGCCTGCGCTCGCTGTTGCAGATAATCGTATAAAATCTCTTCTGTTTACATTCTTGTTTTTCATAATTGTCAAATGATTAGTTTATTATCCTATCTAATTTAGATAGAATGAAACCCGATTGGTTTAAAAGCTTTTTGCTAATTTTTCTATATAATCGGCTGCTCCGGTAATCAGTTCACCATTTTCGTTGTAAATGCCTATAATATATTGTCCTTTCCAGAGAGCAGGAATATCGCCATTGTATCTGTCTTTTATGGTAAGCGTTCCTTCCTGATAGTCGGTGGCTTGACTGGTAAATGCAAAATAATCATTTAGTATAGCTTGAGCTCCTTCTTTGGATTTACCATCGATTACAAATAATTGAAAGGACTGACCTTCGGCATTTTCATAGTTTGCATGATACACTGATTTTAAAAATTCGTGGCCGATGTAGCTGGAAGTAACATAGGCTTCGGAATAAGGTAGTTTATTTTCCTTTGGAAATAAATTCATAATAGAAGGATAACCGGCTTTCGGGTCGATTTTTTCAGCTAGGCTTTTACCTATTGTCCGTATGGATTCAACAACAGGATCATTACTGTTTGTCCACATTTTTACATAGATACATCCTGAAAAAAAGTAAAGGTTTTTATCATCCCCCTGTGCTTCTCCGCCAATCGGGAGAAAGGCCAGGTCGGAAGAACGTTCTGAAGAATACATACCAAAAGCGTCTTCCGGCGTTGCATGCCGGTAAGCTTGTATGGTTATATAATCATCACCCTTTTTATATTCCATAGAAGTCATTTCTCTGAAATTATTTTCTAAAAATAGTGGAGCCGCCCCGTTTATTCGATCGAATAAGTTGTCGGGGTCAAAGACTTCCGTCTCATTGTCAATTGTCCAATCCGGCACAATAGGTAAGTACGATTTTAATTGTTCCGATGTTTGCGCCTTATTTTCCTGGACAAAAAATGTAACAAATGTGATTATCACACATACAATCTTATAACTGTTTCTTTTCATTGGTAGGTATTTATTTATCATTACAAAAATAAAAATAAAAAACAATCAGAAATTATTAATTATGAATTATTAATTGTCGTTCGGCTAATTTCGGATTTCGGGTTGTTTCAGAGTCGGGGATAGGGAAGATGTAGCGATTATCTTCATAACTAAATCCCTTTGTGGTGATTATACTGAGGCTTACCGTGCCGGAGGCCGGTTGGTAAGATTCTGTCTTGATATTGTCGGAGGTGGCTTTGTCGGGGGTGGTATATCCACCGCCCGATTCGTAGGATGAGTATGTATTCGAGATCAGTTCGTTCACAAAGAAAGGATCCGATTTTCTTTTTAATAAATAAAAATAGTATTGCTTATCTCAAGCTTAAACAATTTACCTATTTTGTACGTTTGAAGAAACGTTTAGAGGTTGATTGCTTTTTAAATGTTCTGTTACCAACTGGTTTTCCTTTTTTGAGGAAGCGGCCTTTTCCTTTGTTGGCATGTTTTTCGGGTTCGTATAAGGGGGGGGGACCTAATTGGGGGTCTATGGGGATTTTGTAGATTGTTTTTCCAAGGAATGTTTCAATTTGCTTGAATGAAGCTTGCTCTTCTACGGAAACAAATGTTATAGCAAGTCCTTCGCCGTTTGTTCCTCTGGCGGTTCTTCCTATGCGGTGTACATAATCTTCCGGATCGTGTGGAATATCAAAGTTTACAACCAGTTTGATGTCGTTGATATCTATACCGCGGGATACAACATCGGTCGCTACTAATATATCAATGCGGCCGTTTTTAAACTCTTTCATCACCTCTTCCCGCTGGGATTGTTCCAGGTCCGAATGCATGGCTCCCACGTTAAACTTCATACGTTTCAGCGTAGCTGCCAGCTCTTTGACTTTCATTTTGGATGAAGAGAAGATAATAACGCGTTGCGGTCGATTTTGAGCGAATAAATCTTGTAATATAGTAAGTTTTTGTATTTCATAGCAGATATAAGCCGTTTGCATGATCGTATCCGGCGGGCGGGAAATGGCTATTTTTATTTCTTCCGGCTCTTTCAGGATTGTTTTTGCCAAGGTTCGTATTTTGGGAGGCATCGTAGCTGAAAACATGATGATCTGGCAAGCAGAAGGAAGTTGTTTATGTATCATCATGATATCGTCGTAAAAACCCATATCCAGCATGCGGTCGGCTTCATCGAGTACAAAATAAGATACCTGCGATAAATCTACGGTTCCTAATTTAATGTGTGATAACAAGCGTCCGGGGGTTGCGATTACGATATCAGCGCCAGATTCCAGCCCACGTCTTTGTTGTTCCCAGGTAATACCATCTGTTCCGCCATACACGGCAACGGCAGATACAGGTATGAAATACGAGAAACCCTCAATCTGCTGGTCAATTTGTTGGGCAAGTTCGCGCGTAGGGGCCATAATGACTGCATTAACCGCGTTTTCAGGGAATCCTCCTTTGCTTAGCTCGTTTATCAGCGGCAAAACGTAAGCAGCTGTCTTTCCCGTACCTGTTTGGGCACAGGCAATGATGTCTTTACCTTCTAAAATAACCGGGATGGTAAATTCTTGTATAGGAGTTGTTTCTACAAAGCTCATGGCGTCAAGGCCATCCAGAACATCATATTCTAGATTTAGTTCATCAAATCTCATCTTGCATTATTAAATTGCGTGTAAAAATAATCAATTATTATGAATTATCCATGCTTATTTACGCTGGCTGTCATAATAGCGTTTATATATTTTGTTGTAAATACCTTCTTCTCGAATTTTTTTGAGCCAGCTATTCAAACTATCTGCCAGTACGGGAGAATTTGTTCTTACAGCCCATGCCTGTAATTGTGTGAAACTAATATCCGTGTCTATATCTATTTCCGGGAAATCTCTTTTAAAGATGCGGGCAGCCTGTAAATCGCAGACAGCAAAGTCTATATCTCCCTTGGCAACCATGATGGCCAATTGTTCCGAAGAATAGGCCGGCTCTTCTATTATATAAATTGTGTCGCCTATTTCATGTTCCAAATGTTGTAAGCGAAGCAGGGCAGGAGAGTTGTGAGGAATATAAAGAGTCTTCTTCGCCAGATCCAACTGGTTTCGGAGAGGCTCTATACCGTTGTTTGCTTCATAGGTTCGTTGTATAAGAACTTGTTTGTTCATAACGATCGGATCGGTGAACAAGTATTTCGCCTTTAGTTCGCTTGTAATGGGGATATTTCGAGCGATCACATCACATTTATTTTCATCCAGTGCTTTGAAGCTTTCGGACAGGCTCATTTCCAGCGATGTTCGTATTTCCAATCCGGCTATTTGAGCGATGGCCTGGCTTAGTTCGTATTGAAAACCTTCAACCGTATCGCCGGATATATAGTAACCAGACGAACTGTATTCCGTAGTGATCCGGAGGATTCCTTCCGCCTGGATTTCATTATAATCACGTGGTGTAATTGTTTGTTTTTGTTTTTGATTGAACCACCACAGGCTACACATTGTGGCGGCTGCCAAAAACAATAGAAACAGATAAACGGTAAGTAATTTGCGGAATTTCATACCATATTAGTTGTTGAATACGACGGATACACCCATTTTCAATACCATAGGATTAAGCGGATAATGATACAGAGAAAAGTATTCCGGCTGATCAATAAAGAGTGCGCCCAGATTATAACCCATTATAAAGAACCGGGCTTGCTTCAGATGGAAGTTAATGTAGCCGTTCAGCAACGGATAGTTACCTATTTTTTTCTCTTGTTGTAACTGGAATTGCTGGGTGGCAGGTTCATAATAGGGAGCATAATATTTTGTGTGATAATGTACATCTGCGCCCACCTGCATGGTAAGTACCTTAGCCAATTTGAAATGCACATAGATATTTGAATAAGCGCTGATTTGCGGTAATGGGATTATATCTTTGTCGCTGCTCAACTGCCAGGCCGCTTCATTCTCCCACCCGAAGCCGCGCCAGGCAAAATCCTGTTTTACCCGGGCAGTAATGACTTGTAAATTACTTCCATGCTGGTTGGGGTATCCGGTAGCATCAAAATATACATAGTTCTGTAAACTTTCCACCCCTGCTTTCAGCGTTGTTTTGGTGGAAGCGAGATGCACTTCGCCGCCGGCATAAAACTGTTGGGTGTTTTTAAGTTTAGGTGTGTTGTTTCCCTGTATGTCGGGATCCCACCAGAAATAACGGGAGTGATTATATCGTTGGTAAAAAGCCGGCGTTACATTGCGCAAATACCCGTTTGCTTTGATAGCGGCTTCTTTACCGAATAGGGTAAATTGGCTGCTTAGTTCGCCATTGATTCGGAATTCGCCCAAATCATCGCCTACTAAGCAGAGTTCCCCTCCTGCATTGTAAGTTAGCAATGACCCGCTTCTTTTAGATAATTCGCCACCAAGGTAGGTTGAAAATTCATCATACAGGCTGCTCAATGGATAATCCAGAGAGGCAGGTTCGGGATTCCTTCCGCTTCCTGTAGTCCTGTTGTAAGTGAGACCTTCGATGGCTGCCGGTAATTTGAATTTTCTTTTTTCAAACCGGACAAAAGCCGTCAGGCCGAATTTCACCCAGTCTTGAAATCCTTCCCGCAGTGAAAGGGCGAATGTGTTTTTCAGATTCCATGCCGAAGCCATATCATCCAAGCTGGCATCCAAACCGAATACATTCTCCAATAATCGTTGGTTGGGATTATATACAGTAACATTTTCCACCGGGACCAGATAGGCGCTGTCTATATTATTATTGGAGATAAATCTTCTCCGGTTGTCTTCGTATTCCAATGTGTGGATAATGCTCGAAACAGGGACGTATACCTCAAGCGGATTGCCTTCTTCGTCTGTTTTTTCCAATTCCCGGTAGAAACCCAGGTTGTAGCGGTGGGAAAGGTAATATTGTTTTCCACGTACACGGTTCCATGTATTGAAGAACCGTACGGGGTAGGTTCTTATATCTGTGGAAACCCGGCCTCCCTGATCGAACTGTTCGGGACGGGTTATGTAATCATCATTCGTCATCCCTCCGTTTTCGTAATTTACGAAGTTGAAATTGCTTAGGTAGGCATGTAGTTCATATTTGTCGGTGCGGTAACTGCCGAACAGGCGGTAGCTTAGCAGACTGTTGCCATTGGAGTTATATTGTCCGCGGCTGTAAATGTAATCCATTTCTCCGCCCATGTTTACCTTCTTTCCGAAATTCCATGTCAGTACGCCTTTTAGTTGGTCTTCACGTTTGATGGAGGCACCGCTTTGGGTAAACATGATATTGGTGTAAGGAAGTTTGGTATCGTAATAAAAAGCGTTTTCGGGCGTGGTGATATAATAATCATAAGCGTCGGCAAAAATGAAATCACGGGCTTCTTTCCGTTCTGAAAAGATCTTCGTTTGTATAGGCGAACCAAGATTAGCCAGATAGCCTGTGGCCAGTGACTGGGCTTCCGCCAACGTGCTATTCCCGAAATTGAAATGGTTGGTGTCCATAGGAGCCAGGTATCTGTCGCCGATGGAAGGAGTAAGATGGTAGGCCGAAACGCGTTTGGATTGTAACGCGGCACTATCGGCTAATAAGATACTATCCGGTATTTCTGTCTGAGAAGACGACCGACTGGAAAGAGAAAAACCTCCCCGGTTACTACTGCCTCTATTTCCCTGTGCAGATACCGTTCCCGTTGTTACGATCCAAAAGACTACTATATATAAGGTGTACCTCATGGCTTGCAAATATATAACAAAAGGATATTTCCACGAAGGAAAGGGGGGAAAAAGTAGTTTTAAAGTAATCAAAGTAGTTAAAGTAGTCAAAATAATCAAGTAGTTATGATTATTTATGGATTTATGTGTTAAAAATTTCATGCCTACCTTTTTCACAAAATGGTATGCCCTTTTTGGAAATCGAGTGCGTCTTTTGAGCTATTTTTTTTTGACTTTGTCAAATTCTTCTATGTTATTCTCCCTGATCAATAATAAAAGTTAAAATGCGTCGATCCTGATAAAAAAGGGCGTGTATTTATTGCACTTTTAAAAAGAATCGTTATTTTCGCAGTTACAGTATATAGAAAATGCTTTCCCACAAATCACGCTGTGGAAAGTCCTGTACTCTCACTCCAATACAAATCTAAACCTCGTTCAGGATAATTGCTTAAAAGATAATTTTTCGGATCATTATTGAATACCGTAAAGATTGGAAACTTTGACATTTAAAAAATGATATATCTATTATGAACAACAAAAAGAACTTAATTCAGACAAGGCGCGCGTTCTTGGGAACTTCCGTAGCCTTAGCCGGTATTACGATCCTCCCTTTTGGAGTATCCTCCTGTAAACCGGCTGTTCCGGCCGTCGTAACCGACGATAAACCCATGTCTAACTTCGGAGGGGTACAAATCGGCGCTATTACCTATAGCTGGCGCGACAAACCCGCTGGGTTGGAAAACATCATTACGTATTGTATCGAGTCGGGCATCAACTCCATTGAGTTAATGAGTGGCGATCTGGAAGATTATTTGGGCGTTCCCAAAAATCCGGTGCAGGATGCCGTGCGCCAATGGATGCAACAACAACGTGCAGCAGCGCCGCCTCCACCTCCACAAGCAGGAAGCACACTGTCGCAGAGAAGGCAACGTCCGCAATTGCCACCCGAACTGCAGGCTGGTATTGATAAATATAATGAAGATGTTAAAAGCTGGCGTCTTTCTATAGACATGAACAAGGTGGCCTCTGCCAAACAATTGCTTGACGACGCAGGCATACAGGCCCATATTGTAAAGTTCTCTCCGGGTAATTGGGAAGACGACCTGATTGACTACGCTTTCAAAGTAGCCAAAGCCATGGGCGCTAAAGGCGTTACAGATGAAATAGGCGAAAACGCCGTAAAGAAAATGGCTCCGATAGCCGAACGAAACGGCATGTATGCTATTTTTCATAACCACATGCAGTTTGGTGATGACCCATCATTCAGTTACGATCCCTTTATTGCCGTTTCCGAAGCCGTTCGCTTCAATTTCGATGCGGGACACTTTTTCGGTTCAACAGGCATTCATCCGAATGAAATGATAAGAAAATATCATGATAAGATTTTCTCTATCCACATCAAGGATAAGACCGGACCAAATGCGGAAACACCCAATACAAACCAAGTATGGGGACAGGGCGAAATGCCGCTTGCCGACGTCTTGCTATTGTTGAAACAGGAAAAATGGCCAATCTATTGTGATATCGAACTCGAATATCCGGTGAAATCATGGTCTACTTCAGTCAAGGAAGTAAGAACCTGTGTTCAATACGCAAGAAACATCCTTATTTAAATTACATATATCCACCTCCTAATGCTTTATAGAGGTGAACAATGGATAGTAATTCGTCGAGGATGGCATTGTTTAGGCTGAGTTGTGCGTCCAATAATCCGCGTTGTGCGTCTAGTACATCCATGTAATTTGTGACGCCGTTGATATATTGTAGGTAAGCCAACTGTGCATGGCTCTGTGCCGAAACTTCCAGACGAGCTCGCGAAGCACGTACTTCTTTTACTTTTCGCAAGCTTATAATGGCATTGTTTACCTCTTTAAATGCTTCCAGTACGCTTTTCTGGTAGCGATATGTTTCTTGTTCGTACCGGGCGCGTTCGGCTTTTACTTTTGCTTTGTTTTTACCCATCATGAAAAGAGGGGTGATTAAATCTCCGGCAATAAACCGGGCGGGGCTTTTCAGCAGGTTTCCGAGTTCGTCACTCTCTACACCCAGATTTCCCGTCAGCCTTATCTTAGGGAAGAGGTCGGTTTGGGCTACTCCTACGCGGGCGTTGGCTTCACGGAGTTTTTGTTCGGCTTGCCGCATATCGGGGCGGCGTTCTAAAAGCGAGGAAGGTAATCCGGCGGGTAACGTTTCCGGCAAACGCTGTTCACGGATGGCAATCCCGCGGGGTATTTCACCGGCATAGCGCCCTAACAGGAAGGACAGGTCGTTTTCTTTCAGTTTGATGTCCTGTTCAAGTTCGGGTACCAATGTTTCGGTGCGGGTCAATTCTATTTCGGCCTGTCTGTAGGAGGTTTCCGACGTTAATCCTCCTTCAAAGCGGAGTTTGGCAAGTCTTACGGCTTCTATTCGGGCATCTAATGTGTACTGGAGAATCAAAAATTCATTATCCAATGCCAATAGTTCGTAATAGGCTGTTGCTACTTCGGTGATGATTGTCAGTTGTAAGGCTCGTTGAGCTTCCACGGTCTGCATATAAGAGGCAATGGCTGCTTCATTTGCCCAGCGGAGGTTTCCCCATAAGTCTAGTTCCCATGAAAGAAATGCTTTGGCCGACATTTCGGGATCCGGCTTGGGTGCGTCTCCGCCATAGTTCAATTGTTCTTTTTGGGCGTTCAAACGTCCTTCTATGGCGGGAAACATATTGGCGAAAGAGATACGTTTGGCGGCTGCCATTTCTTTTATCCGGGCGGCTGCTATAAGCATGTCGTTATTGTTTTCAAGCGCGGTAGCGATCAATTGTTGCAAAACGGTATCTCCGTATACAATTCTCCAATTCAGTGAATCGATAGAACCATCGGGCATTTGGATGGAGTTGCCGGATTGCGTTAATTCGTTCCATTGTGTTGATTCCGTTATTCCTATATCCGGACGAGTATATTTCTTCCCTATTTTGCAGGAAGAAAGTACAGAAAGCGTTAGTAACAGAATGAATATAGCGTATCGTTTCATATCGTTTTTCTTTTGATAATATTATTCAGTCGTATTTTTCCCCTTACCTTATAGATTAAAACAAAGAAGAAAGGTACCAATACGATTCCCAGGGTAATAGCCACCAGCATACCGAAGAATACGCCTGTACCAACACTATGGCGAGACGCCGAGCCAGGCCCGCCAGCCAATACCATAGGCAACATACCAAGGATAAAAGCCAGCGACGTCATCAGGATCGGACGAAAACGCATTTTCGCCGCATGGGTGGCCGCTTCTATTACATCGATCCCTTTGTCTACTTGTACTTTAGCGAACTCAACAATTAAAATCGCATTTTTAGCCGCCAGCCCGATGAGTGTTACCAGACCTATCTGAAAATAGACGTCGTTATTCAATCCTGTTACCCAAACGCCCAGGTAAGCACCTAATGCTGCAATAGGTAATGACAGGATAACAGCTATCGGCACTACCCAACTCTCATATTGGGCGGCAAGAAATAAGAAGACAAAGAGGAATACCAGTGCCAACACATATCCTGTTTGTCCACCGGCTTTTTTCTCCTGATAAGATAAGCCGTTCCATTCTAAACCGATATTTTCAGGCAGATGTTCGCGGGCGATCCGTTGCATGGCTTCCATCGCTTCACCGGAACTATATCCGGGGGCTGCCACCGCATTGATAGCCGCGGTAGAGAACATATTGAACCGCTTGATCGTCCCCGGTCCAGTGATGTAATGGGTAGAACCTAACGCCGTGAGCGGTATCATGGATCCGTTCCGCGAGCGTACGAAGTACAGCCCCAAGTCATCTTTTCTTGCCCGGTAAGGAGCTTCGGCTTGTATATATACTTTGTAAATACGGTTGAACATATTGAAGTCGTTAACATACACCGAGCCCAGATATGCCTTCATTGTCGAGAATATATCAGCCACGGGTATACCCAGGAATTTAGCTTGATCTCGGTTTACGTCAAAATAAAGCTGAGGTATCTCCGGTTGTAGAGCGGAAGAGATACTCCGCAGTTCGGGCGCTTGCGAAGCATAAAACAAGAAGGTATCCGTAGCTTCTGTCAGGTTTTCCCAACCGGCGTCGCCGCGAGCTTCCAACTGCATTTCTATTCCACCACTTTCTCCCAAACCGGGAATAACGGGCGGACGATTCAGATAAGCCTTTATTTCGGGATAATAATAAAATTCTGTCCGGGCCTCTTCTATCACAGTCCCTACATCCATACCGGATGATTTCCGTTCTTCCCAAGGCTTCAGTATCACGGTGAGGGTAGCCCTGCTTTGTGAAGTACCTACACGCGAACTGCTTCCGGTAACGTTTTGTACATACGCCACAGCAGACAGACCGTTTAGGTAGGCGATAGCTCGGTCGGTTACTGCACGGGTGCGTTCCAGAGTAGCCCCTTCTGTCATTTCCAGTTCAACAGTAAAGAATCCCTGGTCTTCTTCGGGGATAAAGCTGGTAGGTATTATCCTGTTAAGAACGAAAATAAATACTAAAGCGATGCCGAAACCGGCTAATATACGTTTAGGATATACAATCGTTTTTTTCAGGAAATAAATATATTTTTGATTTCCGAAGCTTAGCCATTCATCAATCTTACGAAACACAATATTCTTTTTCTCTTTGGCCGGACGCAGGATAATGGCACACATCGCCGGACTAAGCGTAAGGGCTACAACGCAGGATAGTAATACGGAAACAACAATTGTTACGGAAAACTGCCGGTACAGTTGCCCGGTTATCCCGCTGAGGAAACTTACCGGAATAAATACAGATGCCAGCACGAGTGAAGTAGCAATCAGGGCACCGCTCAGTTCCCGCATGGCTTTATGCGTGGCTTCGCGTGGTGTTTTTTTCTCTTCCTCCATAATACGCTCTACATTTTCTACCACTACAATGGCGTCGTCTACTACAATACCGATAGCCAGAATCAGCCCCAGTAAAGTAAGCATGTTCAACGAAAAGCCCATGATAAGCATAAAGCCAAATGTTCCGATCAATGAAATAGGTACGGCTATGGTAGGGATCAGGGCAGCACGCCAGTTTTGCAAGGACAGGAATACAACGAGAATAACCAGTACCAGCGCTTCTATCAATGTTTTATATACTTCATGTATGGATTGCGAAATGTATTCGGTCATATCAAAAGGGAACATATATTCCAGACCTTCGGGAAAATTCTTACTAATTTCCTTCATGGCCTCTTTCACGTTGTCGGCTACTTCCATGGCATTGGCGCCGGGAAGCATAAAGATTCCCAGAATAGCCGCGTTTTTCCCATTCAGCCCGCTTTCGGTAGAATAAGAAGACGCTTCCAGTGATATACGGGCAACATCACGCAGGCGGACAATAGAGCCGTCTGAATTAGCGCGGACTACAATTTCTTCAAACTCCTTAACGGTAGACAAGCGTCCGTGAGCAGTGATAGGTAATGTGACGTCTACATCCAATACTGGTTGTTTTCCTAACTCACCGGCAGCCGATTCTCTGTTTTGGTCTTTAAGAGCATTTTGCAGATCCTGAACAGTTAATCCCATATTCGCCAGCCGGTCGGGGTACACCCATATCTGCATACCGTAATAACGGCTGCCGATATTGGATACACGCCCGATTCCGGGGATACGGCGTAATACGTCGAGCACATTAATCGTGGCAAAATTACTCAGGTATATTTCGTCGAAACGAGGGTCGTCAGACAATAAACTGAGTGTCATTAGCTGGCTGGGCGCCTGCTTTTCGACGGTGATACCGTTTTGTACCACTTCTGCCGGTAAACGCGATTCGGCCAGTTTTACACGGTTTTGAATTTCAACAGCCGACAAATCAGGATTGGCGCCTACATCAAATGTTATCACAACGCTCAGTCCTCCCGAATTGGAACTACTGCTTTGCATGTAAATCATATCCGGCGTACCGTTCAGCTCCTGTTCGATAGGAGTGGCTACCGCCTGCGACACCGTAAGTGCGCTGGCTCCCGGATAGGAAGCGCTGATTCTTACTACCGGCGGAGTGATTTGTGGATACTGGTCGATCGGCAATGAAATAAGGCCAATGATCCCTACAATAACAATAAGGATAGAAAGTACTGTTGAAAAAACCGGACGTTCTATAAAAAATCCCGTATTCATTCTCTATCCTCCTCCTTTAATGTTTCCAATGCTTTTTCGTCAGACGAATCGATAGCTCGTGTTTCTATGCCCGGTGTCAGTTTGTGATATCCCTCTATTACGACCCATTCGTTTTCGCCCAATCCTCTTTCTATTACGATATTGTTTTGTATTTCAGGGCCAATTTGCACAAAACGTTTCTCCGCTTTATTGTCTCGGCGAATGATGTATATAAAGGCGCCTCCTTTTTCAATGGAGACCGCTTTACGGGGAACCACAATGGCTCTTTCGCGTACATCTAATAATAACTTTACTCTTGTGAATTGTCCCGGTAGAAGCCTTTGGTTTGGATTGGCCAGTTCGGCGCGTACGCCGAAGGTTCCTGTCTGTGGGTCTACAATGGGGTCGGCAAAGTCTATATAGCCGGTTATCGGATATTCCGAATTGTCGGCCAGCGTAACCGTAACGTTTGGCTGCCATGAACGCGTTGTATCCTGTTCGCCAAAACGTACATTCCGGCGTTCGGCCCTCAGATAGTCTAATGCTGTCATTTTAAAATCTACCAGAACGGTATCACTTTTTACCACGGCTGCCAGTTTGGAATTTACGCCAGGGCCTACCAGTGCGCCTATATCTACAAATCGTTCGCTGATATATCCGGAAATGGGCGATGCTACGGTTGTATAATTCAATTCTAACTGCGCCTGTTCGAGATCGGCTTTACTGATGCCGATATTCGCTTCCGCATCTTCTAGCGAGGCGATAGCATTATCAAGGTCCAGTTGGCTGGCGGCATGCTGTTCGTAAAGCGGGGTTAAACGTTCTACATCCCGTTGGGATTTAGCTGCTTGAGCTTCGGCTTTCTTTAATTGCGCTTTTGCTTTTTCCAAACGAGCTTTATATTGCGCCGAATTAATAATGAATAAAGGCTCATTCTGATTTACATATTTACCTTCCTTAAAAAGCATTCGTTCCAGATAACCTTCTACCCGTGCATGAACTTCTACATAGCTGGCAGCCCGTATACGTCCTACATATTCTCCAAAAATATGAACATCATCTTTTGAAGGCTTTTCTACAATAACAATGGGAAGTTGTTGCTTTTCTTTCTTTTTACAACTTGAGAAAAACAGAGGAAAAATCACTGTAGAGAACAGTACTATCCCGACACTAAGTTTTTTCATTCGATGAGTTTTTACTGATTATAATTCAATAACTCCAATATACCTGATTGGTTATTGTACCAATCAACTACGAGAAGTATTTTAAATCTATCTCCTACGTAGTGCATCCAAAAATAATCATTTATTTGATAATGAACAACCTTTTCTTTTTTCTCTAAATGCACTACGGGTTACTTCTTATTAAAACAGGGAATGAAACGAATTATTGTTTGTCGCAGCCCATTAAATAAAGTTAAAGAAGTAGTCAAAGGAGTTAAGGAGACTGAATAACTACTCTAACTACTTGACTCCTTTAACTATTCTTTTTCTCTTATAATGGTAATACGGCGTACGGTATTATCTGATAGTACATTTTTTACGATTTGTTGCACCATCTCTTTTAATTCGTTGAGGAAAGCAGGCGCATCATAGGCGCCTCGTTCTATTTGGCGTAGTTTTTTTTCCCATAACCCTGTTAGTTCGGCGCTTTTCAATAATTCTTCATGTATAACACCTATTAGCTCTTTTCCGGTTAGAGTAGGGAAAAGGCTTTTCCGTTCCTTGCGGATATAGTTTCGCTTAAAGAGTGTTTCTATAATGGCGGCGCGGGTAGAAGGACGTCCTATGCCATTTTCTTTCAGTGCATCCCGTAATTCGTCATTATCCACCAGCTTACCCGCCGTTTCCATTGTACGGAGTAGAGTCGCTTCGGTATAGGCTTTGGGAGGTTGCGTCCATTTTTCACCTAATGCCGGTTGATGAGGACCGCTTTCTCCTTTTGTAAACAGAGGTAATATACCTTCTTCTTCTACAGGTTCGGTATCCGTATCTTTTGGCTCGGCCCCAAATACTACGCGCCAGCCCGGTTTTAGTATTTGTTTACCGGTTACTTTAAATTCTACTTTCCCCACTTTTCCTAATACAGTAGTGGTAGAAATATCGCAATCCGGATAAAAAGCGGCGATAAATCGGCGGACAACCAAATCATACACCTTCCGTTCGTTTTCCGTCAGGTTATTCGCCGGTACACCCGTAGGTATAATGGCATGGTGGTCGGTGACCTTACTGTTGTCGAAAACTTTTTTGCTTTTCGGTATCTTTATTCCCAATAAGGGATTTACCAATTCGGCATATTGTCCGGAAATTCCTTTCAATATACCGGGAACTTTGGGATACATATCATCACTCAGATAAGTAGTATCTACACGCGGATAAGTGGTTACTTTCTTTTCGTATAACGATTGTATCAGTTTTAAGGTATCATCGGCCGAAAAGGAAAACTTTTTATTACATTCTACCTGTAGCGATGTTAAATCAAAAAGACGGGGAGCATATTCTTTTCCCTTTTTATTCGA
Organism: Tannerellaceae bacterium; assembly: GCA_031264865.1. Lineage (GTDB taxonomy): Bacteria > Bacteroidota > Bacteroidia > Bacteroidales > Tannerellaceae > DFXE01. The sequence continues at coordinate 15,966 of JAISDJ010000351.1, forward strand.
TACATCTGTTATTGTGAAGTCCTCCTGCTGTACAATCGCCAGAAACTCTTCTCCTTCCTCTTTGGAGGTAAATTTACCTTTCGTAGCCGAAAAGGTAGTATTCCGGTAAATTGTCTTGAGTTCCCAATAGGGTTCAGGTTTGAAATTATCTATTTCAGCCTGCCGGTTCACAATAAGGGCGAGGGTAGGGGTTTGTACTCTTCCGATAGACAATACCTGTTTGTTTTGTCCATAACGTAAGGTATATAGTCGGGTGGCATTCATACCCAGCAGCCAGTCTCCGATGGCGCGTGATAGTCCGGCTTCATATAACTTGGCGAATTCTTTTTCTTCCTTCAGCTTACGAAAGCCTTCCCGGATAGCTTCTTCCGTAAGAGATGAAATCCACAAACGGTATACCGGACATTTACATCCGGCCTTTTGCATCACCCACCGCTGTATTAATTCCCCTTCTTGTCCGGCATCACCACAGTTTATCACCATTTCGGCCTGCTGCATTAATCCTTCGATGATTTTGAATTGTTGCACGTAAGTAGGATTCTCAATCAATTTAATACCAAAACGCGGAGGAATCATGGGTAAAGCAGAAAGGCTCCAGCGTTTCCATTCCGTAGTATATTCATGGGGTTCTTTTAATGTACAGAGATGCCCGAATGTCCAGGTTACCTGATAGCCATTCCCTTCAATATAACCATTCATCTTTTTGGTTGCGCCAAGTATCTCTGCTATTTCACGTGCTACACTTGGCTTTTCAGCAATACAAACCTTCATCTATAAACTTTAAGCGTGTGCAAACTTAGATAAAAATCCTTGATTTTCTATTCTCTTTTGTATAATCAAAACCTTATTAATTTGATTAAGCCTTTTTTATCTTTCAGAGTAATGATACGCCTCTCTGACAGAATGAGACCGTCTTCTTGCATTTTCGTTAATTCACGTTCCAATGATGGGCGTGAAACGCCGAAATAGTCGGCTAATGCACTTTTTGGCTTATCCAGGGTAACCGTATCAGACAGTTGAGCTTTGGATAGATTCAGCAGATGCATGGATAACTTCTGACGAATGGTACGGAATGATATAAAATGTAGTTTTTTACTTAGTCGCGAAGCAAAATTTGCCGAAATATCCAGATAGTTCCGAAGCAACGTTTCATTCATTTGCAGTATTTTTAATACGGATTGTTTGGGTATGACTAATGCCTCTACTTCTTCACAAGCTGTTACCTGTACAGGGAAACAGTTGTCTTCTCCAAAAAGAAATAAAATGGCTAATGGGTTCGGAGCCTGTATATCCTCTACTTTAACTATTTTACCCGAAGGATCGCTCATCTCTGCTTTCACACTTCCTGATAACAGTATAATTAATCGGTTGCATGGCTCGTCTTGCATTGCCAAGATTTCTCCTTTTCGGAAGCAGGTTTTTTTTATTGCTATGGAAGAAAGTATGTAGTTGATTTCTTCCGGTGATACAGCTTGAAACAGTTGTATTTCTGATATAATTGATATGTCCATGAACAAAAATACGATTTTCTGGGTGATTTGTAACATTGGTTACACTTTTTTGTTTGTCCTTCCCCTTACTTTTGCCTGTAACTAATTTAATTATTTATGAGCATGTTTTGTTTTCAATGTCAGGAAGCAGCCGGAGGAAAGGGTTGTACTGTGAAAGGCGTATGCGGGAAAGAGCCTGAAACCGCAACTTTAATGGATCTATTATTATATGTCGTTCGTGGCATGTCTCTTGTTAATAGGTCGTTACGTGAAAAAGGATTAGCTAGTAAAGAAACCAGCCGTCAGATCTTAGATGCATTGTTCTGTACTATAACGAATGCGAATTTCGACAACGATGCCATTCGTAAAAGAATTGATGAAGCATTTGCTGCCAAAAGCAAATTGATTGGCATAGCCGAAAAGCATAGCATTACTTTACCTGAATGCGACGAAGTACGTTATGAAACAATACCGGATAAATATCTGGAAGAAGGAGCCCGTGTAGGTGTACTAAGTGAATTGAATGAAGATATCCGCTCATTGAAACAATTAGTCGTTTATGGGGTAAAAGGAGCTGCTGCCTACGCAGAGCATGCGTTAAATCTTGGTTTTGAAGATGAAGACATTTACGAAATGTTGGAAACAGCTTTGGCAGAAGTGAGCCGCAAGGATATTGATGATACAACATTGACTTCATTAGTATTGAATGTAGGAAAATGTGGCATAAAAGCTATGGCTTTGTTGGATAAAGCCAATACAACAACTTATGGAAATCCGGAAATCACGAAAGTAAATATCGGAGTAGGAAAGAATCCGGGTATCTTAGTAAGCGGGCACGACCTGAAGGACTTTGAAGAGTTATTAGAACAGACCGCAGGAACTGGTGTAGATGTGTATACACATAGTGAAATGCTTCCGGCGAACTATTATCCGGCCTTTAAGAAATATCCTCATTTTATTGGTAACTATGGTAATTCATGGTGGAAACAACGAGAAGAGTTTGAAACATTCAATGGCGTATTCCTCTTTACGACCAATTGTATTGTTCCTCTGTTAAAGACAAATACCTATGCTGATCGTATCTATACAACCGGTTCGGCCGGACTTCCAGCAACTAAGCATATCCCGGCTCGTAAAGACGGCAAACCAAAAGATTTTTCGGAACTGATTGAACATGCAAAGATATGTACGCCTCCTATCGAAATAGAAAAAGGAGAAATTATCGGAGGATTTGCCCATAACCAGTTATTGGTACTAGCCGATAAGGTAGTAGATGCCGTAAAAGCAGGAGCCATCAAGAAGTTTGTCGTAATGGCCGGTTGTGACGGACGAATGAAGTCTCGTGCTTATTATACAGACTTTGCCCAAGCGCTTCCACAGGATTCTGTGATACTGACAGCCGGATGTGCAAAATATCGCTACAATAAATTATCATTAGGTGATATAGGTGGTATTCCTCGTGTTTTAGATGCCGGGCAATGTAATGACAGCTATTCATTAGTGGTGATTGCTTTAGCCCTGAAAGAAGCTTTCGGACTGAAAGATATAAACGAATTACCGATTGTTTACAACATTGCCTGGTACGAACAAAAGGCGGTAATCGTTTTATTAGCTTTATTAAGTTTGGGTGTGAAGAATATCCATTTGGGCCCCACATTACCGGCTTTCCTTTCACCTAATGTAGCCGACATATTAGTAAAAAACTTTGGAATAGGTACTATTTCTACTGTTGAGGCAGATATGGAAGCCTGGATAGTGTAAGTGGTCAGTGACTTCAGGTCACATCTTTCGCGTTTTTCAGGACGAATTGGATGAGGGTTGTGAAAGCTTTACCGTATTTTTCTAATTTTACATCACCTACTCCACGTATGTCGGCGAAGGCTTCTATAGTGAGAGGTTTTTGGAATACCATGTCTTGTAGCGCTGCATCGGAAAAGATGATGTAAGCGGGTACACCCTCTTGCTGGGCTATTTGCTTGCGGAGTTGCCGGAGCGAATCCATTAGTTTTTCGTTTGCCGAATCCGATTCGATTACGCGTATAGGGCGTGTTCGGGAGGCTTTCTTTTCTTTTTTGACAGATTTCAGTTCTTCCGGTTCGTGCCAGGTAGCTAACAGAGCTTTTGTTTCTCCATACAAAACTTTGCGTCCTAAGGAGGTTACCTTTAGTGTTTGAGCGTTAGCATAATCGATTTCTATATAGCCTAGTTGCAACATCTGGTATATGTATTCCTTCCATACTTTATAGGGAAGATCTCGTCCGGCTCCGTACGTTTTGAGTTGGTGGTAACCCAAATGGATGACTTCGCCACGTCCGGAGGCGCGTAGGATATCGATAAGCATCTGTATGCCTATCCGTTCTTCTGTACGTACGATTGCGCTTAATGCTTTTTGTACCAATATACTTCCGTCGAAACGCTGGGGAGGATTCTTGCATACGTCACAATTACCACAATCATGGCCGGCTTCTTCTCCAAAATAGTTCAATAAGATGCGCCGCCGGCATATATCGGCTTC
>JAISDJ010000181.1 GCA_031264865.1 Tannerellaceae bacterium
CTCACTTTCCTGATAAATTCATTGGTTGAAATTCCTGTCAGAGCCTTTACTTTACGATAAAGAGTGGAACTGCTCATAAACAGTTTGTCGGATAAATAACTTATGTCAATCTTTTCCGACTTAAGGTTTTCTTCAATCAGGCGGGTGAGATTTCCCATAAATTCATTGTCAAGTTTGTTTAGCGATTCTTTAAAAATGGCGCTTTTATCACCCAACGTTGAGTGGAGAATAAACTGTGCAGCCATTTTTTTTCGAGTTTCCAGCAGATTATTGATGCGACTGTGTAAAAGAGATGCGCTGAATGGTTTTGTCAAATAGGAATCGGCGCCCGATTCATAGCCTTCTTCTTTATCCTGAAGCGAATCTTTTGCTGTAAGCAGGATGATGGGGATATGGCTGGTCCTTACATCTTCTTTTATACGTTGGCAGAAAGTAATCCCGTCCATACCGGGCATCATGACATCGCTTACAATAATATCGGGGATATGTGTAAATGCCGCTTTGCAGCCCTCCTCGCCTTCATTGGCTACTACAACAGCAAAAGAGTCCGAAAAAGAATCCGATATGTATGCGCGGATATCTGCGTTGTCTTCCACGATTAATAAAACCGGCTTTTCATCGGAAATAATTTCTTCTGTCGTTTCTTCCATATCTTCCGGTAATTTCTCTTTACTTTCCTCCCTGTCTTTATGTAATACGTTCGGATAGATATTGTGTGTAAGAAGAGATACATAAAAACTGCTTCCTTCATTCGGTTTGCTTTCAACCCTGATTTCTCCCTCATGTAAAGCAACCAGATTTTTCACGAGCGCCAAGCCGATACCTGTCCCCGAAACCTGCCGGTCGCTTTTTGCCTGATAATACCTGTCAAAAATGCGTACCTGTTCTTCCTGCGATATTCCCGGGCCGGTATCCTCCACTTTAATTTCAGTATAGGAAAGATCATTCCGCAGGGTCGTGTATAAAGATATTTTTATGAATCCTTTATCCGTATATTTAACAGCGTTGGATATAAGGTTGTCCAATATGATGGTTACAACTTCCTTATCGAAATAAAGAAACATGTCTTCCTTTTCCACGGCTATTTCTAACCGGACATTCTGCTTCATATTCAGTTCCTTGTATTTCAATCCGGTTTCTTTTACCAATATTGCCAAATTAGCGTTACTTACAGAAAGTTTTTTGTTTTGGGTTTCAGTTTTCCTGAATTCCAATATTTGATTAATCAGGTTCAATAGTCGTAAAGCGCTTTGCCGTACTATGGATATTTTCTGTAGTTGTTTAGGCATTAATTGAATGTCTTTCTGCAAATCTTCCAGCGGGCCTAAGATAAGAGTCAAAGGGGTGCGAAGTTCATGGGCTATATTCGTGTAGAACCGCAATCGTTCATTATTCAATTCCTGTTCCTGTTCACGATTATTCTTTTCCATTTCGTAAAAACTCTGTATATCCACTTTCTTTTTATAGGCATACAGGAAAAAGAATACAATCATAATTCCTGCAATAATATAAAGCATGATTGCCCACCAGGTAAACCATAAAGGCGGCTTTATGCGAATGGGAAGAGAAAGGATATCTTCATCAGACCAGTCTTGATTCCTTATTCGCGTATTGACAAGGAATTTATAATGCCCTGGGGGAATATTGTGGAAAGTCACACTGTTTTCTTCTGCCGTGTACCATACTTCGTTCAAGCCCTTTAACATATACGCATAATCTACTTGCCGGGATAATGAATAGTCTTGAATATTGAAAGAAATACTGAATGTGTTTTGTTTATAATTCAGTTGAATATTCTGTTTTTCTCCGACAAAGGAGTTGAAATGCCGGTCATTTTGCTGCTCTACACCCGATTCGTATACTTTTATTCCGGTTATGACTGCATGTGGAACTTTGTGTTTTGCCAATACGAAAGCAGGATTAAAATAGCGGATGCCATTGTTTGAACCGAAATAAATCGTGCCCTTTTTATCCTGTACGACGGCGCCAGACATAAAACTCCCCATCGGAGTTTTGTCAAAAAGGTTGTAATTGATGAACCGTTTTTTGTTCTTAATATAACAACTTATACCCTCATTGCTGCTAACCCAGATATTTCCGGCGCCATCTTCCGTTATCGCCCGTATATTGGCGTTGTGCAAACCGTCTTTACGCTGAAAAACTTCGTATGTCAATGAATCTGATTCGCTGAAACACACCAATCCTTCGCCCGATGCAATCCACATTTGTCCTTGCAAATCCCGGAATATGTGATTTACCGTATTGGAACAAAAACCATTGTATTCGCTGAAGTCCGCCAATAGTTGCATGTCTTTCGTATAGACGGCAAGACCTAATCCAAAAGTGCCGACCCACATTCGCCCCTGTTTATCCTGATTAATTGCTCTAACTTGATTTTCAGGCAATCGACAGTTTTTCGTATCATAATGACGGATTACTTTTTTAGTATTCGCATCCAAAACAAAAATACCCCGCGAGGCGCCTGCCCATATATTCCCGTCGCTGTCTTCATAAAAACAGCGAACGTCCATATCCTGGCTTCCATCTGGAATAATACGCCGGATTTTTTTGCTTTTATTGTCGTAAAAATCAATCCCATCAAGGAAAGAACCCAGCCAGATATTGCCTTGTGTATCTTTCATGGCGGCTTGTATGATATTGTGGGAAAGCATACCGTCTTCTTTGCTGAGTACGGCAGTCCGTTTCTCATTCTCAAAGACATTCACTCCGTTTCCGTCGGTACCAATCCACAACTTTTCTTCGCTGTCCATACATAAACTCAGGGCAATCCGGTTATTTAAACTGTTGACGTCATCGGGCAGGGGAGAATAACTGTATTCCTCAAACAAAGGCTGTGCATGACCGATAAAGTTAATTCCTCCTCCATACGTCCCCAGCCAAATATTCCCGAATGAATCCTGAAAAACACAGCGGACGGTAACGGCAGAAAGATTATATTTATTGTGCCCTGCCGTATAGTGCTGTATGACAGGCTCTCTGGGGGGGGGTATGAAAAAGTGTTGTTTGAGGCTGATAACAGCAACTCCGTTCAATTCCGTAGCGACCCATAACTTATTGTCGCTCATTTGCCTGATGTCGAATATTTTGGAGTTTAAGATACTTCCGGGGGTATTATTTACCGGAATAAATTTACCCGCATTACGCTCGAAAAGCGCTAATCCGTTATTTGTACCCACCCAGATATTGTTGTTGAAGTCCTTATAGATACATCTTACCTCGTTTCCGGGAATACTTTGTGCGTCCGAAGGATTGTGTTGGTAGTTGACAAACTGTTTATCGGTCAAAGATAAAACAGTCATTCCGTGCTGCACATGTCCGATGTAGAGAAAGCCGTTATGGTCGTCCAACAGGGTCCATACATTGTCTGATATGAGGTTTGGAAGCGTAGAGGTATTGTAGTGAGAAAATTCCTTCGTTCTTTTATTGAAGAATTCTACACCCCTGTGATAAGTGCTAATCCAAAGATTTCCGTCGGCAGCCGGCGATATAGCTGTTATATCATTTGTTATGATGCTGGAGGGTAATTTTTCGTTATGCGTAAAAACTTCCAGCGTATTATGCTCATAATTATAGGCATTTAACCCATTGCGTTGCGTAGCTATCCATATAACAGGCTCAATCCGGTCGGCATGGATATGGTTTAGTTCATTGCCGCTGATATTCCCGGTATGTTTATAGTATTTCATAAAACGGGAACCGTCGAATTTATTAAGTCCCTCTTCGGTGGCACACCAAAGGAAACCTTCTTTGTCCTGTGCGATGCTTACCACATAATTATTCGACAGCCCCTGTTCTATCCCTAATGAGGTAAAAACCGGAAGTTGCGCCCGGACTCCTAACGAGGAGCCAAGCAATAAAACCAACAGTAAAAACTTTTTATTTGTAACAATCATGTTTTTCCCATGATAAATGATTTCACCACGTAAATATAATACTAAATTCGTATTCCATAGATACTAAATCGTGCAATGAATGATTTAGTGCTACTGTTTGCATAATTTTATGCTGCGAGATATAGATTTTCAATGTTAATTTTACATTAATTTTTTAAATTTAGTATTATGAAAAATTGTATTTTAATTATTATGCTTTCCGGCATTCCTTATCTTTTCTTTATGGGATGCAAAGATGATGACGGTTTTTCGGATGTAGATGGGCTGGCGCCTGTCATTAATCTGGAAACGGAACACGTACAAACCGAAGCCGGCCGGGAGTTTACTATCGAAGGCACGATAGAAGACAACGACGGCATCGGATCGATTCGCCTGCAATGCGCCGAACTCGCGCTGGACAAAACCATCGACCTGCTCGCACTTCGCGATACGCTGGTGTACCACTATGAGTTGGCTTACAAGTTTACAACAGACAAAACGTTCACCGGCGACAACCTCACCGTCAAAATCACGGTGACCGACGTGGGCGGACGCACCACCGAAGAAACTTTACGCATCACTATGGACGGTGATTTCACTGCGCCCTTATTCACCGCCGCGCCCGACGTGGCTGTTACGGTCTTGCTTAAAAATCAGACAAAATTTAATCT
>JAISDJ010000246.1 GCA_031264865.1 Tannerellaceae bacterium
ACAGCGGAAACTACAGAACCAGACAACAACCCGAACAAATCATCTACTTTGAAAAAACCATAGAACTCCCCGCAAATTGGAAAATAGAAGAAACCTTTGATGTAAATCTTCAATAACCGGAGAAAGGACGAAGGGACGAAGGGGCGAAGGCACGAAAGGGCGAAAGGGAAAAACAACAGACAAATGAACGAGGAAACGAGTGAAAAAGTGAAAGACAGCATCAGCCCGAAAGGCTGAAATCAATAGCGCAGGACAACGCTCTGTGTCGAAAACACCCTCTCCAATCATTAAGTCCCAAACAAGACATAATCCATTTTTTTTCATTTTATCACGCCCTTACATGGCTTAGTAAATACTGTGTGCATTCTGTTCGTAGAGCGTTACCCAATGTCGCCAACTTAAGGAACGCCGGAAGGCATTCAAGTGAAGAGAATGAAGAGAGAGCACATCGAGGTAGGAGAAACGGGATTATTTCCCGTTTCGACCTCCCACACCACCGTGCGTACCGACCGCTACACGGCGGTTCCATGCTTTGACACCATAATATGGCGTGTGAAATATTGTTTTCAGCTATCCCTTTGAGAAACATCACTCTTGCCTATTTTTTCGGATTCCGTCCTATTCTTTATGGCAAGGAGCCTCTTTCGAGCATCTGATTACCAATGACTCACAAGGTAACTTTCATTTACTTTTTCACTGCATAGTTCAGTCCTTCCCAAATCAACTCGTAATCCGGTACTATGACCTCTACTGACTTCTCACAACTAACTTTACTCCATGCTTCCGTAATACTTCCGCATGTCTGTGAGACCTCCCGTGGTAAGCTCAATAACCTTCTCCCCATGTAACTGCAACATTTACACCCCTGAACCCGGGTAGTTATCGGACTTCGTTTCGTTTGGCAAACTCGTCCATTCAGGATATGCCTGATGTTATTCGTGTTCCTTAGTTCGGGGTTTTGCTTACGGCTTCCTTCAGATTTCGCATCGCTACGAACACCCTTGCCCTCAGCTAATGGTTAGTAACTACCGACCCCCATAGTGGACTTACACCACCTAGTTATTGAACATGCACGGCACACCAAAGAAAGGGGCGTTGCATGCAACGCCCTTTTTAATTATACTTCGCGCGGTCTATTTTTATACATTTCCTGTCAGGGAAACCATATCAATGGAAAAACGCATGCCGCCTGTCTTCTTTTTCCCGTAGGGAAAGCATATCAATAGAAAAGAGATGAATGCCCTGACGAGCAATAAAGCGGTTCTATTGGTCTTCCTTTCTATTGATATAAATGCCTTAATGGGCAATGCTCAAAACTGCGCCGCGCACAGTATAATAAGTAGACAAATACTATTATTATATACAATACCACACAATATCACTAACCGTTAATCGTTAATCATCATATTAAAGAAATATTACCAACTTATGTTTTTCTTATATTCAATATTGAAAAAAATCTGCAAAGATTTCTATTATAAAATTTACATAGATAAAAATTCTTCAAAAATTTATCATACAAAAAATTGCAAAGAGAGAAATTCTCAAGAATTTGTTATCTTACAATTTATTCAGAATAGAAATTCTCAAGAATTTGTTGTCTTATAATTTATATAGAAAATAAATTCTCAAGAATTTATTGTTTTATAATTTATATAGAGAGAAATTCTCAAGAATTTATCATGTTGAAATAAGATTATCAAAGATAATATAAATATAAATCATACATATAATGAGACAAATAAATTTTATACAGTTTAATTACTTACGCGGAGAAGCGCATTATCAATTTCTGAGCAAGTATAATAATCTATTACTTTCATTTCCGGAGGTGAAAAAGAGCGTATCCCCTCATTATAAACACTTCGAGGTTCTGTTGGCAAAGGAAAAAATGTTGGTAGACGCCCCAAAAAGCAGTAATTACACCATGCAAATAGTAGCGGCTGACCAACGAAATGATCAATTGCTGGTCGGTATCAAGAACCTGTTGACTTTATCAGTACATCATTTTAACCCTGTCATTGCCGAAGCAGCTATCAGTTTGCAAAATAGAATGAAACCTTTTGGCAATATCGCCAGAAAATCATACGAGGAAGAAGCCGCTGCGATAAAAATACTGCTTGTAGACTTGAAAGGAGAGTATGCACATAAAGCGGAACTCATAGGACTTACGCCATGGCTCAATGAACTGGAAATAGCAGTAGCAGAATTTGAACGACTGCTGCATTTGCGCAACTCCGAACAAGCGGCAAAACCTTTGGAACGTCTGTGGGAAATACGCCGTGATATTGAAACCGTTTATCGTCAAATGATTGACAGAATCAGTTCTTTTAATACCATTGATGAAAAAGGTACCTACACAGAGTTTATCCGGCAATTGAACGTTCAAATAGACTACTCCAACGCCCACAACCGCAAACCATCTTTGAAAGACGTTAAAAATGCAGTAGTCAAACCTATTACCCCGCAGCAATATAAAGGAAAACCCATTACCCCCATACCGGAAGTAAGTCTTGAAGGAATGGAACTCGTTTTTGCCAAAGATTTCATCCTTTCCTACAAAAATAATGAATCCGTCGGCAATGCCAAAATCACCATACAAGGTAAAGGCGCCTACAAAGGGAAAAAATCAATAACATTCTTTATTACGGAATAAGGGAAGCAAGGAAAAAAGGGACAGAGAACAGGGAAAAAGGAGAAATTTGTCTGAACTGTGATTTTATTTGATTTAAATGATTATCATGATTATTAATCCTGTTTATCCTTTAATCCTGTAAATTGACGCGTCCTGCTTTTGGAGGAAACCTCATGGCAACCATCATTTGCAAAGAACACCGTCCGCAAATGTCTACCGTTCGCCAGGGCGTTATGCTCAAAGGACAGCCCGACGCTTCGCGCAAAGGAACGGTTGAAGAGGTGAAAATCGCTTTTGATTCTTCCAAGTTCAAAGTGAAAATATTGAAAACGGTAAAAGAACCCAAAAACCTTGTCGACATTACCGAAGCGAAAATCTTGATATCCGGCGGTCGTGGCGTGGGGACTGCCGAAAACTTCAAGAAGTTGGAAGAGTTGGCGCATGTTTTAGGCGCTGAAATTTCTTCATCGCGCGCCATGGTTGACGCCGGAATTATGCCACACGAACGCCAAGTAGGTCAAACCGGCAAAACCGTTCGTCCCGACGTATATTTTGCATTAGGGATTTCCGGCGCTATACAACACCTGGCCGGCATGGAAGAATCGGATTACATTATTGCTGTGAACAAAGATAAATTTGCCCCTATTTTCCAATCTGCCGATTTGAGTATCGTAGGCGACGTAAACGAAATAGTTCCGCTGCTGACAGAAAAATTACAACAACACAAATGATAATGGGATAAGGCGAAAGGGCGAAAGGAACAAGGAAATACTCGTTGCTTGTTCTCTTCGTTCCTTTTTTCGTCTGAATCAGGATTCACAGGATTATAGGATGAACAGGATGAAATTAGTGATTAACGGTTAGCGATTAATAGACGCATAGGCAACATCATAAGCCTGAAAGACTCTAAAATCAACGGCACAGCGCACAGCATAGCATAGTCGTGGTCGGGAGATTTAGCGGCGGGCGCAAGAGTCGCCACAACATAATTGCCTATGACGTCGATACGATTGTCCGTTCAATGTAGGGGCAACCCTTGCGGTTGCCCTAAATCTAAATCATCAAACCCACAAGACACAAAACCATCCCGCGTGTAACATAATCCAACATCAACGATATAAATAAAAGAGAAAATAAATAAACAGTTTTCTCTCTACTTCCCCCTTTCAACTGGGGAAAAGCATCCGCTTTTACAATTAAGCGAACAGAAACGAAAATAAATTTTCGTTTCTGTTCGCTT
>JAISDJ010000063.1 GCA_031264865.1 Tannerellaceae bacterium
GCGTGATGCAATCGCCGTTTGCTTTAATAGTTCGTATGTGTTCATTGTGTGAAAATTATTTCCAACTACTATTCTATATACAAAAAATCATAATGTACGAGCGGTTTCATATCTTTTTGCCCTATTAGCTGGGTTGCTTCTTCGCTATTATAGGCTGTGCAGCCTACGCCGATTTGTTTTCCTTTCTCGTCGATTATGCGGACGATATCGTCTTTCTCAAAATCACCAGCAATACGTGTCACGCCTACCAAGAGAATACTTGTTGCCCGTGGTTCTTTTAGCGCCTGCGCAGCGCCTTTGTTTATATGCACCTCTCCTTTTGCGAAACCTTCGGAATGGGCTATCCACTTCTTTACGTTGCTTACGGGTTTGGGAGAGGGTTTAAAACGAGTACATACTACCAGACTGTTTCCGTCAAGTAATTGGAGGAGTATATTTTCTTTTTTACCATTGGCGATGATTACAAGAATACCCTCGTCAGCTACTTTTTGGGCAATATTACATTTGGTGAGCATTCCTCCGCGTCCAAAAGAAGATTTCGTTGTCTGGACATAATCCGAGAAGTTTTCTGCCCCTTTTATGATTTCCGGGACAACGCAAACGCCTGGCTCTGATGGATTTCCATTGTAAATCCCGTCTACATTGCTCAGGATGATGAGGACCTCCATTCCCATCATGGTGGCAATCAGACCGGAAAGCTCGTCATTGTCTGTAAACATCAATTCGGTGACGGAGATCGTATCATTTTCGTTTACAATGGGGATTACCTTGTTTTCAAGCATTACTTCCATGCAGCGTTTCTGATTGAGATAGTGCGTACGGCTGCTGAAGTTTTCTTTCGTAGTAAGCACCTGTCCACAAACGATATGATGTTCGCGGAAAAGCTCGTAATAACGGTTAATAAGTTTAGCCTGTCCGACAGCCGAAAAGAGTTGGCGCGCCGAAACGGGATCGAGTTTTTTCTCCACCTTTATCTCGCTGCGTCCCGAAGCAACGGCGCCAGAGGAAATAAGGATTATTTCCAGGCCCCTTTTGTGTAATTCCGCTACCTGGTCTACAATAGCCGACATACGGGTAATATCCAGCGTCCCGTCTAAACGGGTAAGGACATTGCTACCGATTTTTATTGCAATCCTTTTCATCTCTCCTCTTTTCCTTTTTCTCCTACATTAATTATTCTTGTCTTTATCCCTGATTTCCACGCGACGGATTTTGCCGCTGATGGTTTTCGGGAGTTCGGCTACAAATTCTATGATACGAGGATATTTATAGGGAGCGGTTACTTTTTTTACGTGTTGCTGGATTTCTTTTATCAGTTCATCGCCCGCTTTATCCTTGTATTCTTTTGAAAGGACGATGGTTGCTTTCACCACTTGTCCGCGTACTTCATCAGGGACGCCGGTGATTGCACATTCTACAACGGCGGGATGTGTCATCAGCGCACTCTCCACCTCAAAGGGGCCAATCCTGTAACCGGAACTTTTTATTACATCATCCGTCCGACCAACAAACCAGAAGTATCCGTCTTCGTCGCGCCAGGCTACGTCGCCGGTGAAGTAGATTCCGTCGTGGCAGGTTTGCCGGGTTAGTTCCGGGTCGCGGTAATATTCCTTGAATAATCCCAAAGGCTTGCCTTTATCATATCTGACCACTATTTCGCCTTGTTCCCCGTCTTCGGCCGGAGTTCCATCCATGCGGAGTAAATCTACGTCGTACTGCGGGTTTGCTTTTCCCATAGAACCGGGTTTAGGCGTTGTCCAGGGGAAGGTACAAACTGTCAGCGTTGTTTCCGTTTGTCCGAAACCTTCCATGAGCTTGATACCAGTCAGGTCACGGAAGGAATTGAACACGGTCGGGTTCAACGCTTCTCCGGCAATGGTACAATATTCGAGAGACGATAAATCGTATTTGGTGAGGTCTTCGCGGATAAGAAAACGGAAGATCGTCGGCGGGGCGCATAAGGAAGTGATGCGATAGTCTTGTATCATCTGAAGCATATCGGCGGGATTGAATTTTTCGTGATCGTACACAAAAACGGTTGCTCCGGCAATCCATTGTCCGTATAATTTTCCCCAGACGGCTTTTCCCCAACCGGTATCGGCTATGGTAAGATGCAGGCTGCCTTCGTGCAAATTGTGCCAGTAGCTTCCGGTTGTTATATGGGCTAAAGGATATGTAAAATCGTGCGCTACCATTTTGGGATTGCCCGTTGTACCGGATGTGAAATACATTAACGAAATATCGTCATTCGTATTTTGCTCAGACGGCCTTTCGAATGTAGAGGCGCTCTCAATTCCTGAATGGAAATCCTTGAATCCCTGTGGAATAACCGGACCGATAGAGATTAATTCCTGAATGGAAGGGGATTCGGGCATAGCATCTAAAACATGTTGCAGAATAATTTCTTCACCTGCACACACAATCATTTTAATGTCGGCGGCATTGTTGCGGTAAACAATATCTTTCTTCGTCAGCAGGTGAGTGGCAGGGATCGCTACAGCGCCTAATTTGTGCAAGGCTATGATAGAAAACCAAAATTCATACCGCCTTTTGAGGATAAGCATCACCTTATCGCCATGGCCAATTCCAAGCGATTGAAAATAGGCTGCCGTACGGTCGGAATACGTTTTCATTTCCCCGAACGTGAAATCGATATGTTCGCCCTGGTCATTTGTCCAGCAAATGGCTTTTTTAGAGGGTTGTTCTTTTGCCCAAACGTCTACTACGTCATAACCGAAATTGAAATTTTCGGGAATGTTTACCGTGTAATTCTCTGCGAAGTCGTCTTGCGACTCAAAGGTAGTTTTATTTAAAAATCGTTCTACCATTGCTTTCATTTATAGTATAATTGCCAGGAATCTTACTTTTTCGCCATCGAGAGCTTTCATACCGTGTGGGAGTCCGGAATTGAAATATACACTGTCTCCTTCTTCTAGTATGAGGTCTTTTCCATTAATCCGGAAGAGCATACGTCCTTTGAGGATAAGATTAAATTCTTGTCCTGCATGTTCATTCAGATAGACAGGTTCATCGTCTGGTTTGGGATGTACCGTCACTAAAAAGGGGTCTGCTTTTCGTTGGGTGAATCCAGCAGCAAGCGATTGATACTTGTATGCTTTGGTTCGTTCTACGGCAATCCCTTTTCCTTTACGCGTAACAAAATAACTATTCATCTTAGGCTCATCGCCAAACATTAACGCAGTCAATTCGATACCAAAAGCTTGTGAAATTTGATGCAAAATGCTCACCGAGATATCCACTGTTCCGCTTTCGAGTTTCAGATATTCATCGGTTGCCAGGTTGCATGCGTCGCCCATTTCTTCAGGCGTAATCTCCAAAGCATCACGCAGGCCAGCCAAACGCTCCGCTATTTGTTTGATTTGCTCATTCATCTGATAAAATTTTAATATGAAGCGTCAAAGATAAAAATAAAAAGCATAAAGCATAGGAAATTGGCTTTCATATTGTTACAGAATTGATATAATTCGTATTAATTTGATTCTTTAGTCAATTTCCTTGAAAAGTTATATTCTGATGTTTTAAATTTTATATTTCAGGATGAGAATTAAAATCTGCAACCGATATTGAAAGGATTAACATCCGTTTTCCAATTAGTTAACGTTTCAGACTGTTTACCGTTCCGTTCCATGAGCATCCGAGGCAATAGATTGTTTCGAGGTTGTATCCTTCCAGTGAAATTCCTTCGTTTTTAGGATGAATAGACAAATCATCGAAAACATACACCGGAAGAATCTTTCCCTCGTTATTTTTTATGTAAAAATTGGGTATTCCGCACTGGGGACATGTTTTTTTCTTCTCATCAGCTCAATCCTTCTACAAAGCCGTTTACAATATCGATCTGTTTTGCCTGCGGTTCTTTGGGAAGTCCCGGCATACGCATAATTTCTCCCATGATAACGACGATCATTCCGGCGCCATTATTGATAACCACATCACGTACTTTGAGTTCGAAATTCTTTGCTACGCCATAGGCTTTTGGGTCGGAAGAGAAAGAATATTGTGTTTTAGCTATACAGATGGGGTAATTTGTTATGCCCAGACTTTCAATCTGGCGAAGCTTCTTCTCGGCCAACGTTGTATAAACCACCGAAGAGGCGCCGTAGATACCTTCCGTCACTTTCTTTATTTTATCGCGAACGGAATCGGTATCTTCATACATATAGTTTAAAGACGCCGACGGATTATTTTCAATCGTATCAACTACTAACCGGGCTAAATCGACACCTCCTAGACCTCCGTCGGCAAATACGGTATTTACGGCAAAGCCTACACCTTTTTGTTTGCAGTATTCGGCTACTTTATTTACTTCTTCGTCTATATCGGCGGCAAAACGATTAAAGGTAACAACCACCTGTTGCCCGAACTTTTGCATGTTGTCGACATGTTTATCGAGATTAGCCAGACCGTTTTTGATTCCTTGCATATTGGGCTCTTTAATCTGATTTTCGGGTACTCCGCCATGCATCTTTAAGCTTTGGGCTGTAACGACAATTACGGTGAGCTTTGGTTGTAATCCGGCCTTCCGACATTTGATATCAAAGAATTTTTCCGCTCCCAAGTCGGCACCAAATCCTGCTTCAGTCACTACATATTCGCCAAAGGTTAGCGCCATTTTTGTCGCCACTACAGAGTTGCAGCCATGAGCAATATTGGCGAAAGGACCTCCATGTATAAAAGCGGCTGTATTTTCGGTAGTCTGAACCAAGTTCGGCAATAAAGCATCTTTTAGCAAAACGGCAATAGCTCCGGCAACACCCAGGTCATTCACTGTAAAAGGGCGGTCGTCATTCGTATATCCAAGGAGGATATTCCCTACGCGATGTTTTAAGTCATCAATGTCGGAAGACAAACAAAGAATAGCCATGATCTCAGACGCCGGCGTAATGTCAAATCCTGTTTCGGCAGGGATTCCATTGGCCGATCCTCCCAGTCCGGAAACGATATGACGCAAACTACGATCGTTGACGTCGAGTACCCGCTTCCATTTTATTTCTTTTAATCCTTCACAGGTGTTACGTGTTTGATAAATATAGTTATCAAGCAAAGCAGTTATCATATTATGTGCAGAAGTTACTGCATGAAAATCTCCCGTAAAATGCAGGTTGATATTCTCCATCGGCAATACTTGGGAGTATCCTCCTCCTGCCGCTCCTCCTTTCATGCCAAAACAAGGACCTAAAGAAGGTTCACGCAAAGCTACGATTGCTTTTTTACCTATTTTATTCAATCCGAGCGTTAAGCCAATCGATACGGTTGTCTTTCCTATTCCCGCTTTTGTGGGAGTAATGGCTGTAACGAGTATCAGATTATGCTTGCTTACTTTTTTCTCGTCTATTAATGATAATGGGATTTTAGCCATATACCGACCATAGTTTTGGACGTCTGCACGTGGAATACCAATCTCTTCCGCTACATTTTTAATTTTCTTCAGTTCGATTTCGCGTGCTATTTCAATATCAGTTTTCATAACTATACTATTTTGTGTTTTTTAAAGTAACAAAGTAAAGCATAATATTGATTATCTATACCAGATAACCGGAATCAATATTTTCTATAACGTTATAGGTTATCAAGTAAATTACGTGAAAAAGATATCACAAAAAACTATCTTTGCGGTAAATACAACTATCAGCTTCATTTATTATGACTGTTAAACAATTTATATATTGTTGTCTGGCTGTGATTGGTTTACTTCTCTTTAGTCCCTCTTTTATCCAATCGCAAACGATTCATTGGCAAGACTATCCGGATAAGACGTTTGTTTTTGAAATCAATAATAACGAAGCAGAGAGGCTACTGAAAAGTAATCCCGAAGATAGCTTGATTCTCCAAATGCTTCATTCCCCGGTTGCCTCTTTTACAAAGCAATGGGAAAAGCCACCCAAACAGGGGCACTTTATCTTTGTCGATATCAACAAGAACCGGGCGTATTACCGTTATAAACCGATTCTGCCGTTTCAGGTATTTCTGTTTAAAGAATATGGTGTTCTTACGCTCCAGGTAATCGATACGGAAGGCAATGTACGGAAAGATGCGAAAGTAAAGATAAAAGGAAAATGGCGTCTTTGGGATACGGAAGTTCATTTTGACAAAGAAAGTAATACGTATACGATTGATGATGCTTCGGGAAATACGAATCGTTTGCTAACCATTGAATTAGATAAGTTCAAAGCTGTCTTTAATCTTGAAAAGCACTTGGTACACCCCTGGTACAAAGATGATAGTCGTTTGGGAACTTCTTCCGAATTTTACAGTTATATGATAACCGATAAAAACAAATACAGGCCAGGAGAAACCATCCGTTTTAAATCGTATGCGTTGTCGGCTCATAAACGCCCACTGAAAGAAGACTTAACGGTTTGGATGCTGATGCCTAACTATAATTATAAGAAAATCACCACCCTATCCCCTTATCATCCGGGAGGTTTTGCCGGAGAAATCCAATTGCATGATTCGTTGAAATTACAACTCGACCAACCTTATCAACTTCAATTAAGAAATAAGAAAGGAAGGGTTATCGCCAACGTAAGCTTCCAGTATGAAGATTATGAACTGTTTGACAACAAATTAGAAGTTAATCTCAAATCACGTACACATTATTATCCGGATACCAATCAGATAATAATAAAAGCGCTTGACGCTAATGGTTTGCCGCTACAAAATGTGAAAGCAGACATCCTTATCAAGAGGAGAAGCGTTTCCAAAGCATATACCGATATCCTTATCTTGCCGGATACGCTTATGTATGAACGAATCGATTTGAATAATGATTCATCGACCACCGTTAACATTCCGGCGGATATTTTAGGAGAAGCGGATGGTACGTACGAAGCCAGAGTTGAACTAATAACATTCGACGGTCAACGAATGCTCCGTACAGACATGGTTCCTTTTTACCGTTCTTATTACGATGTACAATATGATACCCGAAACGATACGATACGGTTTACCTTCTACGAACAGGGAAAGGCTCAAAAGGCAAAAGCCAAACTCCGTTACAACAACTCGGAAGAAAAGGAGATAGAATTGCCATACGAAGAGCCTTTCAATCAAACGATCCATAGCTATGATTTAGAAATTCCTCAATATAACATCCGGAAAAGCTTTCAAACCGGAACGCTTTACCCGGGATTGGATATAACGGGCGGAATCCAATCCGATTCGTTTCATGTGCAATTGGTCAATCCACTCCAACTGAATGTTTCATGGTATATCTATCAGGGGAATATCCTGTTGCAAAAAGGTTTCGGGAAAGAATTTGATTTTAACTATCCAAATACAGATTTGGATGTAACGCATTATGTAGAGATTTTCTATGTCATGGGGGATAAAGAAAATGTTTACCGACGGGCCTTTATTCCGAAGTCTGAATATTTGTCTATCGAAACGAATTTACCCGAACGGGCTTATCCGGGACAATCATTAGACGTAAACATACAGGTAAAAGATTATGCTGGCAAACCGGTGAAGGATGCAGACCTCACCGCTTTTGCCGTAAATACTCTGTTAAACTATAATGTTCCCGATTTACCCTATTACGGAACAGCGCCCCGTACACGCGAACAACGAGCCGATTATGCGATTCATAAGAAAAACTATTTCCTCTCTACCCCACTCAATTATTCTTTTTGGAATAAAATAGCCCGGTTAGACGAAATAGAATACTACCGTTTCACCTATCCCGGAAAGAATATGTTCATCCACACGGTAAACACACCGGATGCTACTACTCAATTCGCTCCCTTTGTGATGAAAGACGGGGAAGCTGTTGATATCTATGTTATAGAGACAAACGGAAGGCCTGTTTATTTTTCCTGGACAGGTGCGTTGAAAGGATATTCTTTCTTAGTTTCCGATACTGGCAAACAGCAAATTTCGCTGCGTCTTCACGACAGGGTGATTATCCTTGATTCCTTACAGTTTGAATCCGGTAAAAAGACGATACTTAGTATCGATGTTGCGCATTACTCCAAAGGCGTAAGGGCTGTGAAACTTTTTAATACAGACGCTTACAAACATTATAGTTTCACTTCGCAGGAAATAAACAGTTTCAAAAATTATATATCCCGTATTCCGGTTGTTCAAAACAATTACGTTTACTTGCAACAGGGGCAAACCGTTTATCCTGTCTATCATCCCTGTTTGTCGGAATATAAACCCAATGTATTGGTCGGCCCCGTTTTGCCGGGAAAAACTACTTATATGAATTGGATAACCTATCGGCACGAAGGCGGTTTCTCCTATCAGTTTGAGGATAATGTGGTTTATAAATATCCCGAAACGACGTATTATCCTGGCCTCCTTTCATTTTCTTCATCCAATAACTTCGATCGTCTAAACGATTTTTATCTGTCTCCCAAAGTAATGGATCAGTTAATGGAAGCCTGTGAATCAAATAAAAGTAACTGGCGTCCAAACAATATACAAATCGCACAACAGGAAATAAACGTAGTTTGCCGGCTTCCTGAAGAAAAAGAAGCGTCCGGCGTTTACAACCTTTTATTCAGAAATAAAGAAACACAACAGATTCTATCCCCTGACAGATTGGAAAACGGAATCCGCCAATACCCGGAAATACCGGAAAGTATCTACGATATAATCCTTCTTTATAATAATGGCAACTATTTACTCGCTGAAAATATACCGGTAAAGAAAAATACATACGTAGAAGTAAATATGCGTAGTCTGAAAGTCTACGAACCGGATTCATTATCCGAAAAATGGCTCCATTTATATATATCTCCCAAGAACAGGAGAGACCATATCATCCATTTTGCTGAATCAATCATAAACCGGAAAGGAGGAAATACCGTAGAAGGAATCGTTTATGCCTCCACCGGCGAACCATTAGCCGGCGTCTATATAGCGCTGGAAGGTACAACAACCGGAACCTTGACGGATATAGACGGACATTTCGAAATAGAAACAGACAACGCACATCGCACACTTACATTTTCCTACATCGGATACAAGAAAAAAGAATTAGACATAGCACCGGATACCAAACTTACGGTAATTCTCGAAGAAGAACAAATGCAGCTTGATGAAGTAGTGGTGGTAGGATACGGTACAAGTAGAAAGAATGCTCTCTTGGGTTCCGTATTTTCGGCCGATATGAAGGAAAGCCCTCAACCGCCACCGGAGAATATAGAAGATACAGATAGCGAAACAAAAGAGGCGGAAGACAGGCTTTACAGTGAATTATTACAGTTGAACGGACTCCGTTCTGATTTTTCAGATGTTGGATTCTGGGAACCTCGCCTTTATACGGATGAAAAAGGAAAGGCCGCTTTTTCTGTTATATTACCCGATAATATCACCCAGTGGGATGCTACGGTATATGCGATGAACCGAAAATTAAAAACCGGAACTGCCCGCAAATACATTCAATCTTATAAACCATTGATGGCTGAATTGAAAACGCCCCGCTTCCTGGTTGAGGGCGATACCGCTTATTTCGTTGGTACAATTCGCAATTATACGCACGACAAAGAAATCAGCGGTACAATTTCATTTGTATCGCAACAAGATACATTTTTAAATAAACAGATTGGTTTTACCTCCTCGTATCAGGAGTATATACCGGTTACTGCCTACCATACAGATAGTATAACTAGCACCTGGCAGTTTACCAGAAACGATGGCTATACCGACGGAGAAAAACATAGTATTTCAATAGAGAAGCAAGGAACCGAAATAGCCGAAGGAAACCTCCGTTTCCTTCGAAATGGAGACAAACTAACGGTTTCGGCAGATAAAGGAGAAAAGATACAAATCAGCCTCACCGGAAAACAATTAGATGTTTATATAGACGCTGTATCTTATCTCACCGGATATAAATATGATTGTAATGAACAATTAGCGTCTAAACTGATGGGTTTGCTCAACAATAAGCTTTACCAACAGTACTTAAATAAAATATTTAAATACGATAAGAATATTTATGAAATCATCAAACGATTGACAGAGAATCAAAACAAAGACAAATTATGGTCGTGGTTCGGTCATTCGTCTACTACCACTTCTTATTGGATGTCGGCTCATATCCTAAAGGCTTTAAAAATGGCGAAAGATGCCGGATACCCTGTAAACCTGAACATCAGCCGGATTGAAGAAGACTATATGGATACCCAATCGTATCGAAGGAAATCCCTATCAGATATCGAGATTCTGCAAGCGCTTTCCGAATGGGGAACAAAACAAAATTACGGAGCCACCGTAAAAATGTTTGAAGAAATGATACACAAACAGGAAGCATACGAAGATTCGGTTGCTCATGCCAATAAAACCATTCGCCAAAGATCTTATCTTAAAGAAAAGCTCTTGCTTTGGGATATCCGACAAAAGCAACAACTCGATTACGTATCCGACAGCATCAGCCACTATCTAAAAAAAGACATCGTAGGAGCCATTTATTGCGACGACGGTATACAGCGGGATTGGTATTCCGATAATATGATAACCACCTTAATTGCTTACCGGATTATCAAAGAAGATTCGTTATTACAAGCGATGAAAGAACCTGTGCGGATGTATATCTTAGGAACCAAACAACAGGGGTGGAATACCTACCAGGCTTCATCCGCGGTATCAACCCTGCTGCCCGATCTATTAGCAGAGTCATCCGGTAAGGATGTACCGGCAACCGTAGTCTTATCAGGTAAAGAATACAAAGAAGTAACCCGTTTTCCTTTCGATACAACAGTGGTTGCCGGCGAATCGCTCGACATTGAAAAGATAGACGGTATGCCGCTTATTTATTCGGCCTACCGTACGACAAGCGTTTTTGAAGAAAAAACAGGAGACGCTTTTGACGTATCCTCTACGTTAAGCTGTGGAGATACGATCGTCTCAGGCCAACCTGTTACCTTATCCGTCGAAGTAAAGGTAAAACAGAAAAATGCAGAACATGTAATGATCGAAGTTCCCATTCCGTCGGGATGTAGTTATGTTTCCAAGCCTCAATCATATAATGGCGGAGAGGTACATCGTGAATATTTCAAAGAGAAGGTCATTATTTTCTGTGAAAGATTATCCGAAGGCACTTATACCTTTACGATTCCGTTGCTTCCCCGTTATTCGGGAAAATATATATTGAACCCGGCTAAAGTAGAACTGATGTATTTCCCTGTTATTAATGCCAATAATCGTTTACGAAAAATCACAATAAACCGGTAATAATAGAAAAACCTTTTGTATAAGCGACGGCATTATTCCTAGAATAAAATTATATTTGTATCGTTTTTATAATAGATACGTTTTCTCTATGCGATTAATTTGTAAGACCTTCAGTCTTATTCTCATGATGGTTATTACGGATTGTTTATATGCTGAAAGTCAGAAGGCATTATCAACCTATCAGAAATATATCAATACGTATAGTGATCTGGCTGTTAAAAAACAAAAGGAATTTGGAATACCTGCCAGTATTACGTTAGCTCAGGGTTTATTAGAATCGGGGGCCGGCCAAAGTATGTTGGCTAAAAATGCAAACAATCACTTTGGTATTAAATGCCATGATTGGAAAGGGGCAACCATCTATCATGACGACGACAGGAAAAAAGAATGTTTCCGTAAATACGCCCATGCAGAAGAATCATACAACGATCATTCCAGGTTCCTGAAAGACCGTTCGCGCTATTCCGAATTATTCAAACTCAATATCAAAGACTACAAAGGCTGGGCTAAAGGACTACAAAAGTGTGGTTATGCAACAGACAAAGCGTATGCCAATAAACTGATTAAAATAATTGAAGATTACGAATTATATCGTTTCGATTCAAACACAAGCAATAAAAAGACGCCTGCTAATAAATCTACATCAACCTCCAAAAAGAATGAACCGGCCAAAACGGTTATCATCACCCGACCTATACAAAAAATGTATGGCATTCTTTATGTATATGCAGAAGACAATGATACATTCGATAAAATAGCAGCGGAAACCAACATGGAAGTGGGAAATCTGAAAAGCTTCAATGAAGTGCCTGGAGACTTTCCATTGCAAAGAGGTGACATCGTTTATCTTAATAAGAAAAAGAAAAAAGCAGACAGACCTTACTATGACCACGTTGTGAAAATAGGAGAATCCATGCACTCTATCTCCCAGGAATATGGCATTCAGATAAAGAGTTTATACAAACTCAACAAGAAAAAAGAGAATTATATACCCGTAGAGGGAGATGTATTAAAACTTAGATAAATAAATTATGTTTCTTTCTTCCTCGAGGATTCCCGTAGAAGTCGTAAACGAATTCCATTATTTTATTGATTGAACGGTGAATAAGTAATCGTTCGGTTATTTCTCTCTTATCATATCACCCGGGTGGTACATCTATCTCACCTAGGTGGTATATTTGTATCACCTGGGTAGTATATGTGTATCACCTTGGTGGAACGATAAAAGGTGTATCACAAAAACATGAAATATATGCGATTCCACCAATAGTTTCAGATGAACAAACAAAAAGTTTGTTTAAATTCAAATGAGAAAAAATCATTGAATAAAATTTAAACGACTTCTACGTTTTTTCTTTATTCTTTTATTGTCAAACAAATAAAAAAACCATATATAGGAAATCGGATTTAAAAATATCATACAGATTTCACTTACATAGCATACTTATTTCATTTATAAATGATATTTAGTTTTTAAAGGAAAACATATATTGTATTTATAGAATCAAATAAGCATTAAAAAAATATTATATTATATTGTATAAAATCATCATGATTATTTTTCAAGCTGCTCCGGAAAATGATAATCATCCGTTGATTACCCTTTCAATCATTGTTTAATCACATCCATCTTTTGTGATATTAACCACAAAGTGGTATGTTCCTCGCCAAAGAACGAAGGAATAAGGCGGCTATGAACTAATCGGTTTTATATTCAGGGAAATGTATTTTTTAGGCGGCTAATAGTGATAAAAATACTACCTTTGCAGTCCAAATTGATATATTAATGAGCGATCAACGTTATAATCAGCGTGGTGTATCAGCTTCAAAAGAAGATGTACACAGCGCAATAAAAAATATCGACAAAGGAATATTTCCTAAGGCTTTTTGCAAGATTATACCTGATATATTAGGAGGTGATCCGGATTATTGCAATATCATGCATGCCGATGGTGCAGGTACAAAATCATCATTAGCTTACATGTATTGGAAAGAAACGGGTGACTTATCCGTCTGGAAAGGAATCGCCCAAGATGCCCTTATCATGAATATAGATGACTTACTCTGCGTAGGCGCTATTGATAATATCCTTGTATCTTCTACAATAGGCCGGAATAAATGGCTGATTCCGGGAGAAGTTATTTCTGCCATTATAAACGGTACAGATGAGCTTCTATCTGAATTACGCGAAATGGGAGTGGGTTGTTATGCCACCGGCGGCGAAACAGCAGACGTGGGCGATTTGGTACGTACAATTATTGTTGATAGTACGGTTGTCTGCCGGATGAAACGTTCGGATGTGATAGATAACAGCCGGATTAAAGGAGGTGATGTTATCGTCGGACTGGCTTCCTACGGACAAGCTACTTACGAAAAATCGTACAACGGAGGTATGGGAAGCAACGGCCTTACGTCTGCCCGTCATGATGTATTTGCCCATTATTTAGCTTCAAAATATCCGGAAAGTTATGATGCGGCTGTATCGCCAAGTCTTGTATATGCCGGTAAACTCAGGCTTACCGACGAAATAGAAGCGTTGGGTATTGATGCCGGAAAATTAGTTCTCTCCCCCACCCGTACGTATGCTCCGGTGGTAAAAGTATTATTGGATAAGCTTCGCCCGGAGATTCATGGAATGGTACATTGTTCGGGAGGGGCTCAAACCAAAGTAATGCACTTTGTGGAGAACAAAAAAGTCGTTAAAAACAACCTATTTCCTATCCCCCCCCTTTTCCGTATCATACAGGAACAAAGTAATACGGATTGGAAAGAGATGTACAAAGTATTCAATATGGGGCATCGTATGGAGGTCTATCTATCGCCCGAACACGCTGATGAAGTCATTCATATAAGCCAACATTTCGGTATTGATGCGCAAATTGTAGGCTTTGTAGAAGACGCTGATAAAAACGAATTAATTATTGAAACCGAAAAAGGCCGCTTCATTTATAATTAATAAGCATGGCAGAAAGTAATTTATTAAACAGATTAGATGGATTGGTAAGCCGTTTTGAAGAGGTAGGCACATTAATCGCCGACCCGGCAGTTATTGCTGACATGAAACGGTTTGTCAGGCTCAATAAAGAATACCGCGATTTAGAAAAAATTGTCGCCACACGCACCGAATACGTAAACGTATTAAACGGAATACAGGAAGCGAAAGAACTACTGGAAACCGAACAAGACCCTGATATGCGGGAAATGGCGCGCGAAGAACTGGAGACAGGTAATTCCCGTATCCCTGTGTTGGAAGAAGAAATCAAATTACTACTTGTTCCCGCAGATACGCAAGACGAAAAGAATGCGATTGTAGAGATACGTGGCGGCACAGGAGGGGATGAAGCGGCTATATTTGCCGGCGACCTTTATCGTATGTATGTAAAATACTGCGAAAGTAAAGACTGGAAAGTAGAAGTAACCAGCTACACGGAAGGTACGTCGGGCGGTTTCAAAGAAATCATATTTGCCGTAACCGGCGAAGGTGTATACGGCATATTAAAGTATGAATCGGGCGTACATCGCGTACAGCGTATCCCACAAACCGAAACACAAGGGCGGGTACATACGTCGGCTGCTACGGTTGCCGTATTGCCGGAAGCCGAAGAGTTCGATGTGGAAATCAAAGAATCGGATATCCGTACAGATATATTCTGTGCATCCGGCCACGGAGGACAATCGGTTAATACCACCTATTCGGCGATTCGTTTGGTACACATCCCTACGGGCATAACCGTACAATGCCAAGACGAGAAATCGCAATTGAAAAATAAAGCGAAAGCAATGGTTGAACTCCGAACTCGTATATACAATATGGAATATCAGAAATACTTAGACGAAATTGCATCTAAACGAAAGACAATGGTGTCGTCTGGCGATCGCTCAGCTAAGATACGTACATATAATTATCCTCAGGGACGCATTACAGATCATCGCATTAATTATACGATTTACAATCTTTCTGCGTTTATGGATGGAGACATACAGGATTGCATCGATCATTTGATTGTAGCAGAAAACGCAGAACGGTTAAAAGAGTCAGAACTTTAAATTGAAAGACCCATAATGAACAAACAACAATTAGTAGAGAATATTAAAAAGAAACAATCGTTTCTTTGCATAGGATTAGATACCGATATACAAAAAATACCCCAACACTTATTAGCAGATGAAGATCCTCTGTTTGCTTTTAATAAAGCAATCATAGATCGTACGGCTGACTACTGTGTTGCATACAAACCAAATCTGGCTTTCTATGAAAGTTTAGGTATAAAAGGAGTAGGCTCTCTTGAGAAGACAGTAGGCTATATCAGGAAGAATTATCCCGATCAATTCATCATTGCCGATGCCAAACGGGGAGATATTGGTAATACCTCTGAGATGTACGCCCGCTCTTTTTTCGACCATATGAAAGTGAACGCCGTAACGGTAGCTCCTTATATGGGGGAAGACAGCGTTAAACCATTCCTTATTTATCCCGAAAGCTGGGTTATTCTGTTAGCGCTTACTTCCAACAAAGGTTCGCAAGATTTCCAGATGAAAGAAATGTCGTCAGGTGAACATTTATTCGAAACCGTCTTGAAGAAATCACAAGAATGGGCAACAGACGAACAAATGATGTATGTTGTAGGAGCCACTCAGGGAGAATTATTCCACGATGTTCGTAAATATGCCCCGAACCATTTCCTTTTAGTTCCCGGAATTGGCGCACAAGGCGGCAGCTTAGCCGAAGTTGTTACCTACGGGATGAATGACCAATGCGGATTATTGGTAAACTCTTCCCGTGCCATTATTTACGCGGATAACAGCATTCATTTTGCTGAGACGGCACGTAATGAGGCATATGTTATACAACAGGAAATGGCAGGTTATCTGCAAGATAAAGGAATTATTCATACGAAGTCATAGGGAAAATCAATATTTTTTTTCAACTTTGCACGTCATTCTGTGTTGTGCATGAATTGATACAATATATAATTATATAAACTGTACGATTAATGGAGTTTACAGCTCAACAAATTGCAGACTTTCTGAACGGTACAATCGAAGGTAATCCAAGTACGAAAGTCACCACATTTTCCAAAATAGAGGACGGTAAGCCCGGTTCGTTAACTTTCCTGGCAAATCCCAAATACGAACATCATATCTATCATTCGGAAGCAAGTATCGTTTTGGTAAATAACGATTTTATACCTTCCGCCCCTATAAAAGCCACCTTGGTAAAAGTAGCAAATGCCTATGCATCATTAGCGATCCTTTTAGACAGGGTAGAGCAATTAAAAAAGAAAAAGGAAGGAATCGATTCTACTGCATTTATCGACACATCCGCCCATATCGGAAATAATTGTTATATAGGCAATTTTGCCTATATAGGCGAAAACGTAAAAGTGGGAGATCATTGCAAAATATATCCCCATGTTTATATTGCAGATAATGTAAGCATTGGTAATGATTGCATTATCTATCCGCATGTAACAGTGTATGAAGGATGTATTATCGGAAACAATTGTATTCTTCATGCCGGAGCGGTAATCGGTTCCGATGGATTTGGTTTTGCACCCGAAGGAGACAACTATAAGAAAATTCCCCAATTGGGTAATGTGATATTGGAAGACGATATAGAAGTTGGCGCCAATACCACCATCGACCGCGCCGTAATGGACTCTACCATTATCCGTAAAGGAGTGAAACTGGATAATCTGGTGCAAATCGCCCACAATGTAGAAGTAGGCGAGCATACCGTTATGGCCGCACAGGTAGGTATTGCCGGTTCGGTCAAGATAGGAAAACATTGCCAATTCGGAGGACAAGCCGGATTAGCCGGACATATCCACATACAAGACAATGTTTTGATTGGCGCACAGGCCGGAGTTATCGGCAATATCGAAAGCAAACGCACCATACTTGGAGCTCCGGCTATCGATGCAAAATCGTTTATGCGTTCCAGCGCTGTTTTCAACCGCTTGCCGGATATGTACCGTACACTTGGACAATTACAACGCGAGATTGAACAACTTAAGAGTGAAATTAACAAAAAAGACAACTAAAAAATATGCTTAAACAGAATACGCTTGCGAAAAGCTTTTCTATGCAAGGCAAAGGCTTGCACACTGGTTTGAACATCAACATTACCTTTCACCCTGCCCCAGATAATCACGGATACAAAATAAAACGGGTAGACTTAGCAGACCAACCCATCATTGACGCTTTAGCCGAAAACGTAGTTAATACCCAAAGAGGTACGGTTGTTGCCAAAAAAGATGCACAGGTTAGTACCATCGAACATGCCATGGCTGCTTTATACGCTTCCGGGATAGATAATTGCCTGATAGAGGTAGACGCCCCCGAATTTCCTATTCTCGACGGTAGTTCGCGCTTCTTCATTGAAGAAATAAACAAGGCAGGCATAATAGAACAAACTACACCAAAAGATTTCTACATCGTTAAACATAAAATAGAAGTAGTAGACGAGCAGACAGGTTCTTCCCTGATTATACTACCCGACGATAAATTCAGTATCAATGTATTGATATCTTTCAACTCCCCCGTTTTGAATAACCAATACGCAACACTTAACGATATAAGTGAATTTACAACGGAAATGGCTGCTTCCCGTACGTTTGTTTTCGTACGTGAGGTGGAGGCTTTATTAAATAACAACCTGATCAAAGGGGGCGATTTAGACAACGCCATTGTTATTTACGACAAAGAAATGCCGGAAGATGCATTAAAGAAATTAGCCAACGAATTAAATATACCTTATAAAGGTATTAAGTCTTTAGGTTATATCAACAACGAACCATTAGTATTCGACAACGAACCGGCGCGCCACAAATTAATTGATGTAATCGGCGATATGGCTCTGATTGGAAAGCCTATTCGCGGCCATATCATTGCTACTCGCCCAGGACATAAAATCAACAATCAACTGGCCCGTTTAATCCGTAAGGATATTAAACAAAATGAAGTACAAGCTCCGGTATATGATCCGAATACGCTTCCGGCAATGGATGTAAACCGTATTAAAGAGTTACTTCCTCATCGCTATCCTTTCTTATTAGTCGACAAGATTATTGATATTGGAAGCAATTATATTGTAGGAATAAAGAATATAACGGTAAACGAGCCTTTCTTCCAGGGACAT
Source organism: Tannerellaceae bacterium (assembly GCA_031264865.1). Taxonomy (GTDB): domain Bacteria; phylum Bacteroidota; class Bacteroidia; order Bacteroidales; family Tannerellaceae; genus DFXE01. Next base: position 18,341 of record JAISDJ010000063.1, read on the forward strand.
TTTCCCCAAGAGCCTGTTATGCCGGGCGTTTTATTGGTAGAAGCAATGGCGCAGACCGGTGGTTTGCTGGTATTAAATTCGGTAGATGAGCCCGAACGTTATTCTACTTATTTCATGAAAATAGACCAAGTGAAATTCCGTCAGAAAGTAGTCCCCGGAGATACGATTATCCTCCGGCTTGAATTATTAGCTCCTATCCGCAGAGGAATCTCTACAATGAAGGGATATGTTTTCGTAGGAGAGAAACTAACTACCGAAGCTGAATTCATGGCGCAGATTGTCAAAAATAAATAATATCTAAAAATATGAGTCATTCACCATTAGCTGTTATCCATCCTGAAGCGAAGATTGGAAACAATGTTGTTATATCCCCTTTTGTAGTTATTGAGAAAGACGTAGTCATAGGAGACAATTGTCAAATCGATCCACATGTAGTTATCTTAAATGGAGCGCGGATTGGAAAGGATTGCCATATTTTTCCGGGAGCAGTGATTGCCGGTATCCCTCAGGATTTGAAGTTTGCAGGTGAAACAACAACAGTTGAAGTCGGAGATAATACAACGATCCGTGAATGTGTTACCATAAATAGAGGAACAGCCTCTAAAGGGAAAACGGTAGTCGGTAATGATTGCTTGATTATGGCGTACAGCCACGTGGCGCACGATTGTGTTATAAAAGATCATGTTATTATTGGAAACTCAACACAATTGGCCGGAGAGGTTGAGATCGATGATTATGCTATCGTAAGCGGCGGCAGTTTGGTTCATCAATTTGTTCGTATTTCCAAACATGTAATGATTCAGGGTGGTTCACGCATTGGTAAAGATATTCCTCCTTACACATTAATCGGCAGAGATCCTATCGTTTACTGCGGTATTAATATTGTAGGCCTTCGCCGGAGGGGATTTACCAACGATCTGGTATTTTTGATTCAGGATATTTACCGTACACTCTATACCAGGGGCTTAAACAATTCGGATGCTCTCCGCGCCATTGAAACGGAATACGACCCCAGTGTGGAAAGAGATTTAATCTTGAACTTTATCAAGTCATCGGAAAGAGGTATTGTAAGAGGCTCTATTGATGAATTATAAATATTTTTATTACTTTTGAAGCAATAAAAACAAAGTAAACTATGATATTCAGATTTTTAATTCTATCAGATGAAGTAGACGATTTTGTAAGGGAGATTAAGATTGATTCCGAAGCTACTTTTATGGATCTACACAATACGATCATTGAATCGATAGGATATACCAAAGACCAAATGACCTCTTTCTTCATCTGTGACGACGACTGGAACAAGAAAACAGAAATTACGTTAGTCGATATGGGAACATCTTCGGAAGAAGACAGTTACATAATGGAAGACACTCGTTTAGAAGAACTCCTGGAAGACGAAAATCAAAAACTATTGTACGTTTTCGATTATCTGACAGAACGCGCATTCTTTATTGAACTTAAGGAAATGATCCTGAGGAAAACGCTCGATAAACCTATTTGTAGTCGTTCGGAAGGATTGCCTCCTCCACAGGTTATAAATTTTGAAGAAGCCGACGCTAAAAATCAGATAAATGACCTGCTTGGCGAAGATTTTTATGGCGATGCCGAATACAATGCCGACGAATTGGATAGCAGCGGCTTTGAAGGATTAGATAATGTTAGCGATAATTCTTTCGAAGAAGATCGTTTTTGAATCAAACACTCATAATATTACTTGGTCCGACAGGAGTTGGAAAAACAGAATTAAGTTTACGCATTGCAGAACATTTTAATTCTCCCATTATCTCTTCCGACTCCCGTCAGTTTTATAAAGACTTACCTATCGGCACAGCTGCACCAACTCCCGCACAAATACAGCGGGTTAAACATTATATGGTCGGAATGCTTGAACTCTCGGCCTATTACAGCGCCGCCAATTTCGAAACAGATGTATTATCTCTCTTAAATGAACTATATCAAACGATTCCGGTAGTTATCATGTCGGGAGGTTCAATGATGTATATCGATGCCGTCTGCAAAGGTATCGACAATATCCCTACTGTAACACAGGATATACGAACAGCCATTTATAAACAATTCGAAGAAGAAGGCCTCATGCCTATCCTGGAAGAGCTAAAAGAAAAAGACCTTATCCACTACGAAGAAGTAGACCGCATGAATTACAAACGCGTCATTCATGCAGTGGAAATATGCCGGATGACAGGCAAACCCTATTCCTCTTTCCGCACAAATACCCATAAAGAACGGCCTTTCAACATAATCAAGATAGGCCTTATCCGCGACCGCGAAGAATTATGCGAACGCATCAACCAACGCGTAGACCAAATGATAACCGAAGGCCTATTGGAAGAAGCCCGTAAAGTATATCCCTTCAAACAGGTAAATGCCTTGAATACAGTCGGCTACAAAGAACTATTCCAATACCTCGACGGCAACTGGACATTCGATTTCGCCATAGAAAAAATAAAACGAAACTCTCGCGTATACGCCCGCAAACAAATGACCTGGTTCAAACGCGACCCCGAAATAACCTGGTTCCACCCTGACGACGAAGCCGCCATCATAAAACATATTAAAGGGGAATTTATAATTTCTTAAACTACGAACAACACTATTTAGCACTTCTGTTCTTGACAGATATGAAAAAAGCCGTACTTTTGTTTAGTGGTTTTTTCATAATAGTATTAGATTTAAGATTAACAAAGTTAATTTTTGATTATGGGATGTCGGGAGATATCCTTTAATTGTTTATAGAGAGCATGTTTGCTCTCTTTCTTGTTTTCAGGAGGACAGATTATTCATATCTTTACCGGAAATTTCTATGTGTAAATGATACGATTTATTTGCTTGTTGTCGGTTGTTCTTTTTTGTAATTGTCATCCGGAAAAGAAAGATAATCAAATTATTAATGTATCCGTATTACGTGGGCCTACGGCTATAGCATTCGCTCAATGGATGGAGAATCCTCCGGTGATTGAAGGGAGGAAAATAGTGATTCGGATTGTTGATACGCCCGATTTAATGCAGGCTATTTTAATCAGGCAGCGTACGGATATAGCAGTATTGCCCATGGTTAATGCGGCCAATCTTTATAATAAAGGTATACATTATCTATTAGCCGGTTGTCCTATCTGGGGAACTCTTTATATGGTGGAGAAGGCGGATATTCATCCGGACGATCATTCGTTATATATTTTCGGCGCAGGTGCCAATCCGGATATCATTACACGGTATTATCTTGAGCAAAAAGGGCTGACGTATGCTTTTGATTATTCTTTTTCTTCGGCAAGAGAAATCATGCAGGCTTTGTATATGGGAAAAGCTGCCAGGGCTGTATTGGGTGAGCCTTTTTTAAGTACTGCTTTGCAAAGGGACAGTACACTGCATATTATTGCCGACTTAAATAATCCGGCTAACACTTCCTCCGGGTTTGCCCAGACAGCCGTTCTGTATGCTCCATCGCTAAAAGAGTACAGAAATCAGTTAGATAGTCTGCTTTCTCTTTCTTGCCGGTTTGCGAATGAGCATCCTCAAGAGGTTATCCGTGTGTTGGAATCGAAGAACGTATTTCCTGCCGGGACGCTTACTTCCGAAAGTATTAAACGATGCCAAATTAACTACCTTACAGTGGATCGGGCGAAAGAAAGTATCCGCAGTTTTCTGCAAGTCATGTACAATTATGAACCTAAGTCCACCGGAGGTAAACTTCCTGATGATGGCTTTATTACAGGCGGGAAGGAATGAAAAAGAGGTTACCTGCATTGGTTGCAATCCTTTTTCTGCTTGTTGTTTGGGAAATGATTGCATGGTCTGTAAATAAGCCGGAAATTGTTCCTTCGGCCTTCCGGTTGCTTAGAGCATTGGGAGAGTTGGTTGTTTCCGGCACTTTCTATCAGGCTGTTGGAGTAACGATTCTGAGGGGGCTGACGGGTATCTCTTTTTCATTGGCGGCGGCTTGTGGATTTGCTTTTCTTTTTTCTCGTTATCGCTGGCTTTATGAATTTTTTCGTCCGGTGTTTGTTATTATGCGTTCCGTACCGGTGGTGTCGTTTATTTTGTTGGCGCTTATTTATCTTCATCCTGAAAGTATTCCTTTACTAATTGCATTTCTGATTATGTTTCCTTTGTTGACGGAGAATCTAACAAAGGGGCTTTTTCAGCTACGCCCGGGATTGAAAGCAATGGCGGATACATTCCTTATCAAAAGAGGAAACCGTTTACTGCATATTTATTATCCTCAGTTGAAACCGTTTTTGTTCAGCGGTTTGGCATCGGCTATGGGGTTTGGCTGGCGGGCTATCATTATGGGAGAGGCGCTGTCGCAATGCAGCTTCGGCATCGGAAGCGAAATGAAACGGGCGCAAATCTTTATTGACGCGCCCGAACTTATAGCGTGGACTATCATTGCCGTTCTTATCGGTTTTGTATTTGACAAAACGATTAGCTGGTTGGAAACGATTCAAATACCTTTTAAGTGGGCTACAAAAGATAACTTCCAGTTCATTGTATCACCGGCAATCGTTATGGAGAATATTTGTTTCGCCTATCCTGATACGCCGGTACTTTCCGACTTTACCTATACGTTCAGAGAAGATACGATTTATGGCATATCGGCACCTTCGGGCGGAGGGAAAACTACTCTACTGAATCTCATCAACGGAACATTAATCCCCGCCAAAGGGAACATTCAGATAGACCGAAGCCGGGGGATTGCCTGTGTATTTCAAGAAGCGGAGTTACTACCTCATCTCTCCGTCCTGGATAATGTGATGCTTCCGTTAACTTCCTTTTTTACCAAGGAAACGGCTATCCGGACAACCGATAAGACAGTAACTGCTTTAGATATAGCGTCGCTGACCGATAAACGGCCAAACGAGCTAAGTTACGGACAACAACAACGGGTCGCTATAGCCCGCGCTTTAACATTCCCCTCTCCTATCCTCTTATTAGACGAACCGTTCAAAGGGCTCGACGAAACATTGATCCAACGGATCATTGCTTATATAAAGGAAAGGCAGGCCGAAAAGAATCAAACCATTATCTTCACCACACATAAACAGGAAGAGTTAAGCTTACTAGCGGATGTTATCATTCATTTGTAAATTTGAGTATCTTTGACGGTGAAATTAAAAAAATGAATCTATCTATGATAACTTTATTCCATACGCTCATCTCACGTAGCCTGAATATTCCTTCCGGACAAGTAGAACGTACGATTGGTTTGCTCAAAGAAGGAGCAACAATTCCCTTTATCAGTCGTTATCGTAAAGAAGTAACCGGCGGCTTAGACGAGGTACAGATCAGTACGATCAAAGACCAATATGATAAACTAACGGAGATAACCAAACGGAAGGAAACAATTCTTTCTTCTATCGAAGAACAAGGAAAATTAACGCCCGAACTAAAGAAACGTATCGAAGAATCGTGGGACAGTACGGAAATTGAAGATATCTACCTACCTTACAAACCCAAGCGGGTAACAAGGGCCGAAATAGCCCGGAAGAAAGGATTGGAGCCGCTGGCCGACATCATCATGAAGCAAAACGAACGCGATTTGGACGTACGTATACAGGCATTCCTCACGGATGAAGTAAAAGATGAGAAAGAAGCCTTGCAAGGAGCTCGCGACATCATCGCTGAGTGGGTGAACGAAAACGAAGAAGCCCGCAACTCGGTTCGCAATTCGTTTCAGCATACGGCCATTATTACTTCCAAGGTAATCAAAGGGAAGGAGGAAGAAGGCGCTAAATACAAAGACTATTTTGAATTTAGTGAGCCGCTGAACCGTATCAGTTCGCATCGTTTGCTGGCACTGAGGCGTGGCGAAACGGAAGGTGTGCTGCGCGTCAGTATTTCGCCTGATACGGACAATTGTGTTGACCGGTTAAAACGCCGTTTCGTAAAAGGGCGGAACGCATCGTCTGAACAAGTGGCAGAAGCAATTGATGATTCATTCAAACGTCTGTTAAAGCCTGCTATCGAAACGGAATTTTCTCACCTCAGTAAAGAAAAGGCTGATGAAGAAGCGATCCGCGTATTTGCAGAAAACCTCCGACAATTATTGTTGGCTCCCCCATTAGGACAAAAAAGGGTATTGGGCGTAGACCCGGGTTATCGTACCGGGTGTAAATTAGTTTGTCTGGATGAGCAGGGTAATCTCTTGCATAATGAGGCTATCTATCCACATCCTCCACAGAACGAAAAAGGCAAGGCGGCGGCAAAGGTGTCGCAGTTGGTGGCTACGTATGCCATTGATGCGATTGCTATTGGCAATGGAACAGCCAGTAGAGAAACCGAACAGTTTATTGTCAATATCCAATACAATCGTAAAATACAAGTATTTGTTGTCAGTGAAAACGGTGCTTCTATTTATTCGGCTTCTAAAACGGCCCGCGATGAGTTTCCCGAATATGATGTAACCGTACGCGGAGCCATCAGCATTGGCCGGCGATTGATGGACCCGCTGGCCGAATTGGTAAAGATAGACGCCAAAAGTATCGGCGTAGGACAATACCAGCACGACGTAGACCAACCGGCTTTAAAGAAGAGCCTCGACCAGACAGTGGAAAGCTGCGTTAACCTTGTGGGCGTAAATGTGAATACAGCCAGCAAGCATCTGCTGACATATATTTCAGGCCTCGGTCCTGCCTTGGCTCAAAATATCGTAGACTACCGCACAGAACACGGCCCTTTCAAAACACGGAAGGAATTAATGAAGGTTCCGCGTATGGGAGAAAAAGCGTTTGAACAATGCGCCGGTTTCCTCCGTATACAGGGAGGAAAAAATCCGTTAGACAACTCTGCCGTTCATCCAGAGAGTTATCCGATCGTAGAATGTATGGCGCAGGGTCTTAACTGTTCCGTGGAAGAACTAATCTCCAACAAGGAGCTAAAAAAGAAACTGAAATTAGAAAAGTTTACCACCGAAACAGTAGGTATGCCCACGCTGCTCGACATCATGGAAGAGCTGGATAAGCCCGGTCGCGATCCACGCCAAACCATCCAGGTATTCTCCTTCGACTCAACTGTAAAAACGATTGAAGACCTGAAAACCGGGCTGGTACTGCCGGGCATCGTAACAAACATCACTAATTTCGGCTGCTTCGTAGATGTAGGCATTAAAGAAAACGGACTGGTACATATCTCCGAAATGGCCGACCGCTTTATTAACGACCCCACAGAAGTAGTATCTATCCACCAACATGTAAAGGTAAAAGTACTCAACGTAGACTTTGCCCGAAAACGAGTACAACTGTCAATGAAAGGATTGTAAGTGAAGGTAAACAAGACAAATGCAGCGCGTCTGTTAGACAAAGCAAAAATACCGTACGAGTTAGTGTCATACGAAATAGATGAACACGACCTGAGCGCCACACACGTAGCCGAACAATTAGGAGAAAAGCTAGAACAGGTATTCAAAACATTAATCCTACAGGGAGATAAAAACGGTTATTTCGTATGCGTCGTCCCCGGTGCCGAAGAGGTTGATTTAAAAAAAGCCGCCAAAGTATCCGGCAATAAAAGCTGCGAACTCATCCCAATGAAGGAACTACTCCCCTTAACAGGCTACATACGTGGAGGCTGCTCTCCCATCGGAATGAAGAAACATTTCCCCACCTATATCCATCATTCCGCAGAACAGCATACGATAATCTATGTAAGCGCTGGACAACGGGGACTACAAATAGCTCTTTCTCCCACAGACTTGATACAGATCACACAAGCAACCGTTGCTGATATTATATATTAAAATTTCCGGAAAGTATACCGCTTGCCCTCGCTGGTAAGGATTAATGTTGTAGCGGTTACTTTTTCAATCGTAAAGATGCGTTCTTTAGAAGTCCAGTCCGTTTGTTTCAGGAAGTCATTGTTTGCTTCCAATTCAAGGAGAAGTTCTTTATCTCCCTTGATTGTTTTGAAGCCATATCTGCTTGGATAAGCATTTGCTCCGGAGTTATAGATTTGATATTGGAACAAGGAAGTTTGAAAATTATAGAAAATCGTATCTACCTTTTGTACATTGTTATTTGCTTCTATTTGCTGCATTTGCCATTTACCATCCAGTTTGTCGTCTGTATCTTTACTGCAAGCTACAAAACCTACCAAGCAAATACTTAAAAACCCTGCAATTAATAAATTATTCATTTTCATAACTATCATTTATTGCGTCAAAGGAAAGAATTTATCTGCAAAACTCAAAGCTTTAAGTGGAAGGAAACAAACGAAAAGGTTATAATTTAAACTAAAAATGCAGGCCGTGTGTGATATGGCCTGCATTTCCTATTTTAAGCGACTCTCTTTATTTCAGCCCTCTGTTTTTCAGCAATGGCTCTGTTCCGGGTTCTTTTCCACGGAAGTTTGTGTACATCGTCACAGCATCGTCAATGCCGCCGGGAGTCAATACATATTTACGAAACTTATCCGCCATTTCCGGATTAAAGATATCGCCTGTTTCCTTAAAGGCTTCATAAGCATCGGAATCTAATACCTCAGACCAGATATAGCTATAATAGCCGGCTGTATACCCTCCACCCATTGTATGACTAAAATAGGTTGAACGGTAACGAGGAGGTATCTGACTAGGTAAACCTCGCTTACCTAATGTTTCCGCTTCAAAATTTACGACATTAAAGTTTAATATCTCCTGATTAGCCGAAAGGTCTTTCAATACATGATAATCCATATCTAAAAAAGAAGCAGCCAGGTATTCTGTTGTAGCAAATCCTTGTCCGTATTTACCGCTCTTGTCTAATTTATCAATTAATTCCGTGGGAATTACTTCACCGGTTTGATAATGCTTGGCATATACCTTCAACACTTCCGGTTCAAGTACCCAATGCTCCATGATTTGTGAAGGTAATTCTACAAAATCGCGCGGAACACTTGCTATACCATAATAATGTACATCCCTGAACAAACTATGCAAGGCATGGCCAAATTCGTGGAACAACGTATTGGCTTCATCATCGCTAAGTAAAGCCGGCTCGCCTGCTGCCGGAGGAGTAAAGTTACATACAATGGTAACGATTGGAGCCACACGTTCGCCATCCTTATAGGTTTGAGAACGATAACCGCCACACCAGGCACCACCATTTTTACTCGGACGGGGGAAGAAATCCATATATAAAAGCCCGAGGTGGGTCCCGTCTTTATCTTTACATTCAAAGGCAATCGCTTCCGGATGCGGAACAGGTATATTCTGTACAGGAGTAAAGGTTATGCCGTATAACTTATTGGCTACATAAAAAGCACCTCCATATACATTCTCTAATTTAAGATAGGGCCTTATCTGGCTCTCGTCCAAATCGAACTTTGCTTTCTTTGCTTTTTCAAAATAGTAACGCCAGTCCCAGCCTTGCGCCGTAAAATCATTCCCTTCTTTTTTAATTTCACGCTGGATGTCCTCCAGTTCTTCTTTTGTTTTAGCTAATGCAGGCGTCCAAAGCTCATCTAATAGATTATAGACATTCCTTTCATTCTTTGCCATCCGTTCTTCTAATACAAAAGAAGCGAAATCGTCATAGCCCATCAATTTCGCTTTTTCCAGACGAAGGGTTACCAGTTGCTTAACAACTTCTTTATTATCATTTTCATTGCCGTTGTTACCACGCATAATGTATCCGTTAAATATTTTTTCGCGCAATTCTCTTTTCGCTGAGTTTTGCAGGAAAGGCATTATACTCGGATTATGCAACGTAAATACCCATTTGCCTTCCATCTCTGCTTTAACGGCAGCCTGTGCAGCAGCGGCTATCTGAGCATCCGTCAGGCCGGCAAGATCTTCTTCTTTATCTATCACCAATCGAAAGGCATTTGTTTCTTTCAGCATATTCTGGCCGAAAGTAAGTTGAAGCATAGAGATTTTACTATTCAAATCCCGAAGCGTTTCCTGTTTTTCCGGGCTTAAATTAGCGCCTCCGCGTACGAAATCTTTATAAGTCTCTTCCAATAGCTTCGCTTGTTCCTTATCCAGATTCAGGTTATCCTTGTTTTCATATACCGTCTTTACCCGGGCAAACAATTCAGGATTAAGGTTTATATCATCGCTATGTTTGGAAAACAACGGAGACATCTCACGGCTTAATGCCTGTAAATCGTCATTCGTATTGGCGCTGTTTTGTCCGCCGAATACGGTACGTACTTTCATTAGCAACTCACCACTCCGGTCTAAAGCCACAATTGTATTCTCGAAAGTGGGAGCTTCCGTTTGTTTGATAATAGCATTTACTTCTTTCACCTGCTCTTCCATTCCCTGAAGAAAAGCAGGCTTGTAATGTTCTATTTTAATTTTATCAAACGGTGGAACTCCATAAGGGGTCGTGTACTCTGAAAGGAACGGATTCTCCATATTATCTCCTCCTGATTTTTTTTCCGATGAACTACATGCACTCAGTGCAATTGCCAAACCGGCAATCATTACCATTTTCTTCATCTTCTACGTTTTTAATGTTTTTACTAATAGTTATATTTCTGGCAAAGATAACGATAAGCCATAAATCTTAACTGAATAAGTATAAAAAAGAAGCTGCCTCTATCCGAGGCAGCTTCCATACTACATTTCATATTTTCAATTATCAATCGGCGCTCCAACCGGTGTAACGATAGCCTTCGGCTTTAAAGGTCCGGCCCGGGAAACGGGAGTTCGTAAAAGTGAAAGAAATTGCATCCGACACAGTTCCGGACGGAGCCGTTGCTCCTTTTAGTGTAACTTTTCCGTCAGTTAATGTGAATGTTGTTGTTGAAGTTGCTACATTACCTGCCAGATTTTCGATATTCGTGCCGGAAAAAGATAACGTACTCAAATTACAATCAATCTTTCCATTGATCGAATAAGCATTGGC